>NZ_BAAHBI010000050.1:0-53595 GCF_054776755.1 Spirosoma litoris
ACCCAAAACTACGGCCCGACTGCGGTGTTTACTTGCCATCATTACTTTTTAAGGACTACCAAAAATAGCTATACCATGGAATCCCATTATGCCCTCAATGACGACTTGTTTGCGCAACAATTTGAGTCATGTCAATTAAATCCTGCTCTGTTTAGTCATGAAGCCCATTTACGGCTAGCCTGGATACACGTAACCCGGTACGGTGTCGAGCAGGCGATTGAAAACATTTGCACGCAACTGGTCCGTTTTGTCGATTCGCTAGGGGCGCTTGACAAGTACAACCAAACGCTCACCATTGCGGCTATACGAGCGGTCAATCATTTCGTCAACAAATCTGACTCCACGAATTTTCAAGACTTCATTGCCCAATTCCCCAGACTAAAATACAACTTCAAAGGGCTGATGGCCTGTCATTATCAACTGGATATTTACACGTCTGACTTGGCCAGAACAACCTATATAGAACCCGATTTACTACCCTTCTCATGAAACTATCGCCTAGTATAAAAAGCGCATTTAATCAGCAGGAAACCGTTGTGCAAACCAATGATGCGGCCAAAGAAATGCAGATTTCGGTCAAAGCCTCGGGTTTTGGTTCTGCCATCAACGGGGGCGAAATGCTCCTACTTTCGCTGGCAACCTGCTTTTGCAATGATATCTATCGGGAAGCCGGGAAACGGAACATAGCGGTATCAGGAGTAGATGTTGTCTGTAGCGGAGAATTTGGCAGCGATGGCGAGCCGGGCTCCAACTTCACCTATACCGCTCAGGTAACCTCCGACGCATCCCCTGAAGAAATCGATGCACTTATCAGGCACACAGATCAAGTAGCCGAAGTTCATAACACATTACGGAAAGGTCTCAGTATTACGCTGATGGTTTAAGTAAACTCATTGCTTCCGCATCGATGAGGCTCGGACAATCAGTTGGGTTTCCATCACTTTTGTTTCTTTAGGAACCATTGTGTCCGTTGCGTTTAGTTCGCGGAGTAACAGACGCACGGTTTCGGTACCCATTTCCTGAATTGGCTGGTTAATACTGCTTAAGGTTGGCGAAAATAGGGCCGAAACCGGTTCATTATTAAAGCTCACAATGGCCACATCTTCCGGAATTCGCAGCCCCTTCTGCTTCAACGCGTACATGGTTGAATAGGCCATCCGATCGCTGATCACAACAATGCCATCGGGAGGTTGCGGCAGACTCATCAAGGCTAGGGTCTGCATAATCGTATTTTCCTCTGTATAATCGCAGTGAAACACATATTGATCGCCAACCGACAAATCGTGCTTAGCCAGAGCCGCCCGATAGCCTGCTACGCGCTGATTACTCAGAACCAGTTGAGTCGGACCGGCCAGAAAACCAATCCGTCGGCAACCGTTTTCAATTAAGTGCTCGGTGGCCTTGAAGGCGGCAGCATAATTATCGACAATAACTTTAGATACGTCGATGCTCTCCGCATACCGGTCAAACAGTACGAGGGGGATGTTCTTACGCACCAGACGTTCTACGTGCTCATAGTTGTCGGTATCGCGCGACAACGAGATGATAAAGCCTTCCACCTGGCTCCGCAGTAGGTTCTGGATATTCGTGGTTTCCCGCAAATACGACTCATTCGTCTGGCAAACCAACACACTATAACCCGCCTGTAAAGCAGCCTCTTCAATGCTATTGAGCATCGCCGAGAAGTAGTGATAACTTAGGTTGGGCACAATAACGCCAATCGTTTTGGTCCGACTTTTCGCTAGATTCTTGGCAAGCTGATTGGGTTGATAATCCAGTTCTTCCGCCAGCCGCATCACCGCCTTCCGGGTATCGGGATGAATTTCCTGCATCCCACGCAATGCCCGCGAAACCGTTGAAATCGAAATGTTCAACGACCGAGCAATGTCTTTTATCGTAATCGGGGTGTTTTTCATGGACTTCAATCGATTAGCGTAGATAGCACTTTTAAAAGGCAAGGCCAGCTGCGATCTAAAAAACCTAAACTCCCAGCCTAATTTGCGTTAGCAAGTATACAAAGAAAATTTTAATCTTTTTAAGATAGTCACATCTAATGCAATCGTTACCGCAAACGTTTGCGGTAACGATTGCATACAAAAAGACATTTTTCGCAAAGAAAAGACCTTGATATGTTGTACTAAGCAAGTATGTTAGTAGAAAATAACCAGAATTGGACGTAATCGCGAGTTACATCAAATTCTACGCGGCAGCTATAGCAGAAATAGAATAATTGTACTTTACCATGAATCAAAGAATCACCTAAACTACTGGCGAATCTTAGTGAAGGCAACTAATTCCCTGACAGACTCTGGTTGGCGTATACCTAAAAACCTTAACAACTTTAGCTAACTACAAGATGACTAAGGCTCCATCAATTCCTTCTGATGAAGTGCTGATGGCACAACTCTGGGTTCGTTTTAAAGCCGACGACGAAGAGGCATTCAATCGGCTGATAGAAGCTCGTTATCGGCTGCTGTTTACTTATGCGACCCGCTTTACGAAAGACCGCGACCTGATTAAAGATTGCGTTCAGGACTTGTTTCTGGAACTGTGGAATCGACGCCAAGTCATTGCCGATACGCCCTACGTGACCATTTATCTAATCAAAGCCTTACGCAACAATTTGCTTCGAAAATTGCGACGGGAGATGCTCTGGCGTTCGACTACGGAGGAAAGCATCGAAACAGATATTCCCATTACCGATGGCTTGACGGCCGAAACGGAATGGATTGCGGAGGAAATGTTACTCAATACGGAACAGAGCCTTCGGCAGGCGGTGGCTCAATTACCCAAACGTCAGCAGGAAGTTATCTTTTTGAAGTTCTACGAAGGCCTTTCAAACGACGACATAGGCCAGGTAATGGCGGTTGGTAAACAGACCGTTGCGAATTTTCTCTACCGTGCTATGTCGCAACTGCGCAGTTGCCCACCTACCCATATTTTCTCGTAACGCAAAAGCATACCATCTCAAAATCGATTCATCAATGAGTTTTTTAGACCAGTTCAGTCTTGCCGGAAAAACCGCGTTAGTAACCGGTAGCAATACCGGATTAGGACAAGCTATGGCTATTGCTTTAGCCGAAGCGGGTGCCAATATTGTTGGCACGTCGAACACGGGCGTTATCAAAGGCGGAGATACGGAAAAGGCCATTACAGCCCTTGGTCGTACGTTTGATGGTTACCAGTTGGACATCTCAAATCGGGACGCATTATATCAGTTTATCAACGACGTAAAAGCCACCCTTGCCATTGATATTCTGGTCAATAATGCGGGGATGATTATGCGCAAACCAGCCGCAGAACACCCCGATGAGTACTGGGATAAAGTTATTTCGGTGAACCTCGATGCTCAGTTCATTTTAGCGAGAGAATTTGGCAGGGAGATGATTGCTCATGGTTCGGGGAAAATCATATTTACCTGCTCCTTACTTAGCTTTCAAGGGGGAATCAACGTACCGGCTTACACGGCCAGCAAAAGTGCGGTAGCCGGATTAGTCAAAGCATTTTCGAATGAATGGGCATCTAAAGGCGTGAATGTCAACGGTATTGCACCGGGTTACATTGTCACAAACAATACCGAAGCTTTACGAGCTGACCCCGATCGGTCAAAATCCATTCTTGATCGTATTCCCGCTGGTCGCTGGGGCGAACCCAATGATTTCAAAGGGCCGGTCGTTTTTCTGGCTTCGGCCGCAGGTGCCTATGTACACGGAACCATCCTGACAGTTGATGGGGGCTGGATGGGCCGATAGTCGGATTTGTGTAAAACAACCTCTTATTTGTGTATTTAAATTTACTTACTTAAATCCTATTTTTGCTATTGATTAGCCAATTGATAGCAAAAATGGTCAAGAGTTCATATTCAAGGTTTTTTCAGCGATCTGGCTATGCCATATCTCCAAAATATGGTATGGCTAGATCGCTGAAAAAACCTTTCTTTTTAGTTCTCACAAGTCTGACTTGCTTCTGCATCGTTGGCTTGCTACAAAGTTGTAATCATGTTGAAAAACCAGCCGCGATTGCCAAACTGGCCGATAAACTCCCCGAAACGGTTGATTATAACCTGCATGTAAAGCCTATTCTTTCCGACAAATGCTTTTTCTGCCACGGTCCCGATAAAAACAGTCAGAAGGCCGGTCTGGAATTAGCCACGCGCGAAGGTGCTCTGGCAGCCCTGAAAAAAGCCAAGGGTAAACACGCCATCGTTCCCGGCGATTTGGCCAATAGTGAAGTCTACCATCGAATTATTACGGCCGATGAGCATGACATGATGCCGCCTAAAGCGTCGAATCGTGCCTTGTCAGATTACGAAAAAGCCGTGCTTATCAAATGGATTGAACAGGGTGCCGAATACAAACCCCACTGGGCGCTTATTAAACCCCAGAAAGCCGACTTACCGACGGTTACCGATACGCGCTGGCCCAAAAACGGGATCGATAACTTCATTCTCCATAAAATAGAGGAAAAGGGCTTAAAGCCTGCACCCGAAGCCGATAAAGAAACGCTCCTTCGGCGGGTATCGCTCGACCTTACCGGCCTACCACCCACTCTCGCAGAAATCGATGCATTTCTGGCTGACACCGCTCCCGATGCTTACGAAAAGGTCGTTAATCGACTAGTGCAGTCGCCCCATTACGGCGAAAAAATGGCCGTCGATTGGCTCGATCTGGCCCGCTATGCCGATACGCACGGCTATACGGTTGATCGCTATCGGCCTATGTGGCCCTGGCGCGACTGGGTTATTCAGTCGTTTAATCAGAATCAGCCGTTTAGCCAGTTCCTGACATGGCAATTGGCAGGCGATCTCCTCCCCCAACCTACCCGTGAACAGCGATTGGCTACGGGCTTCAACCGAAACCATTCTCAAAATACGGAAGGCGGCATCATCAACGAAGAATTCCGGGTGGAGTACGTGGCCGACCGAACCAATACATTAGGGACGGCTATGTTGGGTCTGACGGTAGAATGCGCCCGTTGCCACGATCACAAATTCGACCCCATTTCGCAGAAGGACTATTATAGCCTGTTTGCCTTTTTCAATAATGTCGACGAAGCTGGACAAATCTCCTGGGATGATGCCATGCCCGTGCCGACGATGCTCCTCTCGGAGAAAAAGCAGGACAGCCTGCTCACGTTTATCGACACCAAAATCAAAACGGCAGAAACCGCGCTGACGCAAACAAAACAGACTGAACAAAAGGCGTTTATCCAATGGCAAACGAGTACGAACCAGAACGTATCGGTCGATTTGCGCAAGGGTTTACAGGCTCGATTTACTTTCGATAAGTTGGTTAATGGGCAGTTTGTCAGCGAAGTATCAAAAACGGACAAAGGCACTGTGCTAGAGCCTGTTCTGGCCGCAGGCAAGTTTGGGCAAGCCTTCCATTCCAACGGCGATGATATTCTGAATCTGGGCCAGGTGGGCGTTTTCAACCGGGCACAGCCTTTTTCAATTGGGGTCTGGGTGAATATTCCGACCGGCTTAAACAAAGGCGTGATTCTGCACAAAGGCCAGGGAGATATTCTGTACAATTTCCGGGGTTATTTCCTGAACATTCGCGATGGTAAAGCCGAACTTCTGATGGCCCACACCTGGCCATACAATAGTATCATTAAGGTTAGTCAGCAACTATTGCCCAAACAAAAGTGGGTTCAGTTGACCATGACCTACGATGGCTCAAGCAAAGCCAGTGGATTGAAGCTGTACATCGATGGAAAAGAGGCCCCCATGGTGACCGAAAAAGACAATCTGTACAAGGACATTATCTGGCCAAAGGGGAAACACATGGGCAAAGATCAGCCCGGTTTGCAAGTCGGTGCCGATATGCGGGGAACGGGTTTCAAAAATGGTTTGGTAGACGAGCTGGTTGTGTATAGCCGCGAACTCACAGCCCCGGAAGTAGCGCTCCTCCCTACGTTATCGGCAGCCACTAGCCCCGTCCAACTCCGCCAGCCAGATCCCAAAAGTCTGTTTCCGTATTACTTAGCGAATATCTCAGCGCCTTATCAGCACCAGCGCGACGAACTCCTGAAACTTCGGGCGGAGCGCAACCGAGTAGTGGAAGAGATTCCAGAAATTATGGTGATGGAGGATATGAAAACCCCTCGCCCGACCTATCTACTCAAACGCGGAGTTTATGACGCCCACGGCGAACGCGTTCGTCCAGACGTTCCGGCCAGTATTCTCCCCTATTCGCCAGAATTCCCTCGCAACAGATTGGGTTTAGCCAAGTGGCTACTTCATCCCGATAACCCACTTACGGCCCGCGTAGTCGTCAATCGGTATTGGCAAACGTACTTCGGAACAGGCCTACAGAAATCGTCCAACAACTTCGGCAATCAGGGCGGCTTGCCCACGCACCCCGAACTGCTCGACTGGCTGGCCATTACGTTCAGGGAATCTGGCTGGAACGTAAAGGCCATGCAGAAGCTAATCGTTATGTCGGCTACGTATCGACAATCGTCCCGCGTTACGCGCGAAGGGTTAGCCAAAGACCCGGAAAATACCTGGTTGGCTCGTGGGCCCATGTCGCGGCTGACGGCCGAAATGATTCGCGACAATGTCTTAGCGGCCAGCGGATTGCTCTCTCCAAAGCTGGGTGGACCAAGCGTAAAACCCTACCAACCCGAAGGCTTGTGGGCGGTTAATAGTGCAACCTACGATCAGGATAAAGGCGAAGGATTGTACCGTCGAAGCCTGTACACATTCTGGCGTCGAACGAACCCGCCCCCGTCGATGAATACGTTCGATGCGCCGTCCCGCAGCTATTGTGTAGTCCAGCGGCAGAAAACCAGTACGCCCCTGCAAGCCCTGATTCTGCTCAATGATCCGCAGTTTGTCGAAGCTGCCAAAGTCGTTGCCGAACGGTCATTCATTCAGAAAAAAACGTTACCCGAAGAGCTAACCGAGGTGTTCCGACTACTAACCAGTCGAAAACCCCAACCGAAGGAACTAGTCATTTTGACTCGACTCTATGAACAGGAGTACCAGAAATTCAGAAAGAATCCCGCGAAACTGACTGGCTGGCTTCAGGCCGGTGAACACAAATCAACGGGTATTAACGACCTACCGGCATTGGCCGCTGGTGCTGTCGTGGCGAGTACCGTGATGAATTCCGAAGCGTTTGTCACGAAGCATTGAGAGCGAGTACACTTTTTGTTAACTGTGGTGTCGGTTACTAATAACCGACACGGCGAGGTTTTAAGAAACCTCGTGTCATTAGGTTTTGAGAAACCTAACCAGCAGTCAGGTTAAAGAACCTGACTGCACAATCAGGCAACTGACACCACATATACAAAGTATCGAGTAACCCTAAAACCAATGAACGAGAAACTAACACAAAGTCTGGCCGACACCTTTAATCGACGGTCGTTTCTAACCAAAGCCTCTATTGGTTTAGGCTCATTGGCCTTAGGTTCGTTGTTGCCGCGCAATCTGTTCTCGACGCCCGGCCCTGAGTCGACATTGTTGGTTCCACACCGGGCACCGAAGGCAAAACGGATTGTGTATTTGTGTCAGAGCGGTGGCCCATCGCAACTGGAGATGTTCGACTATAAGCCATTTCTGACAAAAATGCATGGTAAAGACCTGCCCGAGTCGGTTCGGAAAGGGCAGCGATTAACAAGCATGAGCGCCCAGCAGTCGGCGTTACCGCTCGTGAGTTCGCCCTATGCGTTTGCACAACACGGCAACAGTGGAGCCTGGATTAGTGAGTTGATGCCCTACACCGGCAAAGTGGCTGATGACCTGTGTTTCATCAAGTCCATGTACACCGAGCAGATTAATCACGACCCGGCTTTGACGTTTTTCCAAACGGGCAATCAGCTTGCCGGACGCCCTAGTATTGGTTCCTGGATCAGTTATGGACTAGGTTCGGCCAACGAAAACCTGCCATCGTTCATCGTTCTGGTCTCCAACGATGCGCCAAAGGATCAGCCCCTCTATGCCCGACTTTGGGGCAACGGCTTTCTGCCGTCCAAGCATCAGGGCGTGCAGTTTCGCTCTGGTGCCGATCCCGTGTTGTACCTCAACAACCCAAAAGGTTTCACTACTTCCGATCGGCGTTACATGCTCGATGCCTTAAAAGATCTCAACCAGGTACAGGAAGAAATCTACGGCGACCCCGAAGTGTCGAACCACATTGCGCAATACGAAATGGCGTTTCGGATGCAAACGTCCGTTCCCGAAGTCAACGATATGTCTGACGAACCCGATTGGGTCTTTGATCTCTATGGTCCCGAAGCACGGAATCCGGGTACGTTTGCGGCTAACTGCCTGATGGCTCGTCGGTTGCTGGAACGCGACGTAAAATTCGTGCAGCTCTATCATCAGGGTTGGGACCAACACGGCGATTTACCCAAAGGGATTGCCCGACAATGTAAAGCCACCGATCAGGCATCGGCAGCCCTGGTTCAGGATTTGAAACAACGCGGCCTGCTCGACGATACCGTCGTGGTTTGGGGCGGAGAGTTTGGCCGAACGAATTACTCGCAGGGAAAACTTACCAAAGACAACTACGGCCGCGATCATCACCCGCGTTGCTTTACTATCTGGATGGCGGGTGGCGGTGTCAAGCCGGGAATCACTTATGGTGAAACGGATGAATTTGGGTATAACATCGCCCATAACCCCGTGCATGTGCATGATTTTCAGGCCACATTGCTGCACCTGATGGGTATTGACCACGAGAAACTTGTCTATGAATTTCAAGGGCGTCGTTTCCGACTGACAGATGTCGAAGGGAAAGTAGTTAAAGGTCTATTGGCGTAAACTATAGAACGAATCATTTTTGTCCTGCTGATGCAGGAATCCTCTTAAACTATCCTGATTCAACGGTAACACGTTCTACCACGGCCACGACGTCTGCACTGACGACGATCACAATGTATACGTCTGCCCAGAGAACCCCCTTATTTCAGTACGCCACTAATCACTTTCCCAACACTACCATTTGGCTCCAGGATATGAAGCAGGGCCGATACAGTTGGGGCTGTGTCGGCTACAGCGGTGCGTTCGACGGTTTCGCCGGGTTTGATTCCCCACCCATAAAACACCAGCGGAATATGGGTGTCATTCGTATACGGACCACCATGACTGGCCACAATGGGACCTGCCATCCAGCCGGGTTCAATCACCAGTTGAATATCACCACTGCGCTTGGCATGCGTGCCGTTTTTGTAAAGCGTTAGTTGGTAGTCGTTGAGGCCAGCATTGCCTAAGTCGTGCAGATTAAGCACATCGGCAACGCCATTGGCATCGAGAATAACCTCCCGAACAGCCAGATACACATCGTTGACCGTGATTTTTTTCTTGCGCAAGGTCTCGTGGTTCAGATAAAATTGATAATTCTCCGAAGAACGGATGTAGTCGCCAGCACCAAACTTTTCGGCCAATGCGGCTTTTACAGCTGTGTTGATCGCAGCCACATCCAGCCGACCTGCGGGCAGATGGTGCTCTCGCGCTAGCTCCACAACATCCGTAACCCCGTGGTCGGCGGTGATGAAGAATAGATAATTGTCCTTGCCAACCCAGTTATCCAGCGTCGTTAGTAGCTCGGCCAGATCGCGATCTAAACGCAGATAAATGTCTTCCTCTTCAACGGAGTTTGGCCCAAAAGCGTGACCTACATAATCGGGTGACGAAAAGCTAATGGCCAGAAAATCGGTCGATGGACCTTTACCCAGATTCTCATTTTTCAGGGCTTCCAGCGCCATTTCCTTCGTCATGGTATTGCCTTGAGGAGTGCTGGCAATTATCCCAAAGGCATCGCCTGCCCGACCGGCCAGATCATACGGAAAAACGGGTTTCTTCGCCCCCGCCAGTTTAAATTCATAGGCTTTATCATCGGCCGTGCTTTCGGTGTACTGATCAATAGGGAGCAACGTTTGCCAGCCCGATTTCAGGAGTTCAGCGGGGCGTTTTTTGTCGTTATACGCTTGTACCCACTGCGGTAAATCAGGACGATAGAACGTGCTGGTAATCCAGTTGCCGGTCTTACTATCGAACCAATACGCTCCATTGGCCGTATGACCAGCGGGAAGGATAGCCCCCCGGTCTTTGAGCGCAATGCCAATCGTTTTCGACTGGTAGTTGGTGCCAATCCGCAATTGATCGGTAACGGTGTTGACCAGCATGTTTCTCGGCGACATTCTCCCGGCCGATCCATTGGTCGTTCCAACGGCCTGTACCGCACTATCCCCCACGCAATACACCCCGGCTCCCAATCGCTTGTCGAACCATTCATTGCCCACAATGCCATGAATCGCAGGCATCGAGCCCGTGTAAACAGAGGCATGTCCGGCAGCCGTAACGGTCATGGCATAATGAAAATGGTGATTTCGGCAGTTGAACCCGTTTTGCAACAGCCGTTTAAAGCCACCTTCGGCGTACTTGTTGTAATAGCGATACAGGTAATCGTAGCGCATCTGATCGACCACCACACCAACCACAAGTTTAGGGCGAGCAAGTGGTTGATTTGGCGTTTGCGCCCAAAGCGATGAACTAATCAGAAGTAATAGAAGTATAGAGCGAAGCATACGAATAGACTGATTGGGGAAAGAACGAACCATCGCGTTGTGGGTCAGTCTTTCCAGTTATACCACGGCACGTTTTTTTGACAGGATTAACAGGATTTTCAGGATTTATTTCACCAATACTCCACTTAACAAATCCTGAAAATCCTGTTAATCCTGTCAAAAAAAGTACTTGTGCCAAACCCATTATACGAACAATACAAATAATTGACCTGAAATATTCACCTAAGCCACCCGTGCATCGTTCTAATTCACTTTCCCAGTCAGCAGCTTGACTCATGACTTTCGCTGCTTTGGTTTCTTTTTAGTCATGCGAAGGTCGACTGTTGCTTATCTTGGCGTATGAACCTTCGTTTATCCTGGCGACAGATTGCCGGAATTGCCTCGCTGATCGCGGCCGTATTGGTTAACCTGCCCTTAATTCGCTTAACGGCCCGGTCGAACTTAGCCATATTGCCTGGCATTCCCGATGTTGGGCTTGCCATCAGCAGGCTGGTGTTTCATCTCGCCTTTACTTTTTTCTTTATCGAACTGAACCGACGGGTACTGACTACGAAATCGTACAGTCCCCGATTTGGCCTGCCCACCTGGTATGGCCTTAATTTTCTGCTGTTTATAGTCCTGACAGGTTTGTTTGTCGCCATTGTATTGCCCTGGTATCCTGAACGCCCTGTTTTGGTGATTGTGACTACCTATTTTCGAAGCTTTTTTCTGTGGATAACCGCGTTGCTACTGGCCAATTTCCTGACTGTTCTCCAACAAAACCGGACGATACTTCTGGAAAATGAACAGCTAAAACAGCAAAACTTACAGGCACAGTTGGATACACTTCGCGCCCAACTTAACCCTCATTTTCTGTTTAATTCGCTGAATGCGCTTAGTTCACTCATTCGGGAGGGAGGGCCTAAAAGTCAGCAGTATTTAGCCAAACTCTCGCAGGTATTACGGTATTCCTTGCAGGTCCAGCAACAGTCATTAGTACCGTTTGCGGAGGAAATGCAGTTCACGTCGGCCTACACATTTCTATTGACAATTCGGTTTGGCGACAATCTAGAGATTGACAATCAATTACCAACGGAAGCTCCCTGGAAAATTCCGCCGATGTCGCTGCAATTACTGATTGAAAATGCAGTAAAGCATAATGTTGTTTCCAATAGCCGTCCGCTGGCCATTAGCCTGACAGTAGACGCGGCTGGTCAATACATCGTTGTTCGGAATGCCTGTCAACCCAAACTTGCCTCTAGCGATGGAATGGGTAGCGGCCTGTCCAATCTGGATAGTCGATTTCGTTTACTGACCGGAAAGTCGATTCAGATCGTTCGTACTGATGATGCGTTCAGTGTTCATTTACCCATTATTCCTACATTCTGATGCGTGTTCTCCTGATTGAAGACGAGCAAATGGCAGCCAATCATTTAGCGGCTTTACTTCACGAAATCGACCCGTCGTTGACGATAGTGGCTGTTATTGATAGTATTGAAGAAGGCCGGGCACAGTGGGCGCAATTACCGCCACCTGATCTTATTGTTTCGGATATTCAACTGGCCGACGGGCTATCATTTTCGCTTCTGGAACAGGTTTCGGTGCCCTGTCCAATCATTTTCACAACTGCTTATGACGAGTATGCTATTCGTGCTTTTCGTCATAACAGCATTGATTATTTACTAAAACCCATTGAGCGAGAAGCGCTTGAAGCCAGTTTGCAGAAATACCATTCGCTTCCTCGCCCGGTTAGCGATGAATTGGTCCGTCAGATGCAGGCGCTGTTGAGTAGCCATACGTTTCTGCCTCAGGCCTACCGACACGGTTTCCTTATTCAGTTCCGCGATAAACTACTCCCGATTAAAGTAGCCGACATAGCTTATTTTTCGATTGCGGGAGGTGTTGTTTCGGCCACGCTTTTCGACCGGGGAATAGATTATCAGCCTTCAGACCGATCGATTCATTACCCCATCGATTTGAAGCTGGAAGATCTGGAAGCCCAGCTTGATCCCAAACAGTTTTTTCGGGCCAACCGGCAGTTTATCGTCGCTCGAAATAGCGTTCGGGAAGCGGAGTTGTACTTCAATGGGCGATTACAACTTAGGCTTCAACCAACGCCCAGAGAGTTGGTATTCATCAGTAAAGAACGAGCTGCTTTATTTAAAAAGTGGCTGGAAGATTTTTAACTGTTCAGATGGCTCATGCGCTGCTTAAGCCATCAATCTTGCCCTTTCACAGTCGTTTTCAAGCGGCTGCTATTCGAAATAAGTAGGTTTGTAACGTCGATTCGATGGTTAGTCAGTAAGCTACATTACTTCTATTAAAATCAATTGCTTATGTATAAACTGCTTTTTGTGACGCTGGCTTTGGGCGCTGCAATGCCTGCTTACCCGACTTTGGGCCAGTCAAAATCTACGTCGGTCGAACCTAGCGTTCGGGATACGTTGCGGCATGATGGAGAAACAAGAATTTACTGGGTTCATCTGCCTCCTGCCTATAAGCAGACCGACGAACCCTTGCCGCTGGTTATTGCCTTGCATGGCGGAGGAGGAAGCGGGCAACAGTTTGAATCGCAATCGAAACTAAGCGAAACGGCGGACCGGGAAGGCTTTATTGTCGTCTACCCCGATGGCATTCAAAACCCTGGTATCCTGCACTTGCGAACCTGGAATGCAGGTGCCTGCTGTGGTCAGATTGCCGCCACTCAGCAAGTAGACGACGTTGGATTTATTCGGAAGCTGATCGATAAGTTCGTGGCCACCCAGCGAGTTGATCCGAAGAAAGTGTATGCGCTGGGGCATTCGAATGGGGCCATGCTCTGCTATCGATTGGCCTGTGAGTTACCAGATAAACTAGCCGCTATTGCAGCCAATTCTGGAACCATGCAGGTGAAAAGGGCTTGTAAACCCAATCGGGTTATGCCGATTCTGCACATACATTCTCAACAGGATCGGAATGTGCCCTACATAGGTGGCGTCGGCACAAGGAGCATTAATAAACAATGGAACTCGCCAGTAGATAGTACGCTGACCGTGTTCGCCAAATTGGCCAACTGCATGACGACCAAACAGACGGTTACGACAACAGACAAATACACGTTTTACAAATGGTCGGGTTGCGAAGGCGGCTCAGAAATTCATTATTACCTAACGGCAGATGGAGGCCACTCCTGGCCGGGCGGTCTTAAAGGTGCCCGTTTTGTTGGCGATGCTCCCTCCGAAGCATTCGTCAATAATGACCTAATCTGGAGCTTTTTTAAAAACTATTCATTGCCGTAACGCGGACATCCTGTCCGCATAGTTATTGATAAATGGATTTATTCCCATGCGGACAAGATGTCCGCGTTACTTTAATCAAATAATCATGAAAAACAACCTGATCAAACTCGCTTTTTCTGTTTCACTAATTCTTTTTTCGATCGCTTCATTTGGACAGAAAGGAGCTCAACTTGGCCCACCCGAAGAACGGGCTTCTCGTCAAACGGCACGTATGAAAGAAGTTCTGAAGTTATCTCCTGAGCAGGAAACATCGGTGGCCGATATTAATCTGAAGTATGCCAAACAAATGCAGTCGGTGATCGAAACGGGCGGACGAAATTTAAAAACAATGCGGGAGGCCAAATCCATTATGAAAAGCAAGGACAAGGAACTCAAAGGCGTTTTGAATAAAGATCAGTTTGAGCAATACCTGACCATTAAGGAAGAGATGATGGATAAACTAAAAGAACGCCGTCGTCAGCGGTCGTAACGATAAAGTTTTCGTGGTGTCAGCTTTGAGAAGCTGACACCACGAAAACTAATCTTCTCGTCCTTCTTTTCGATTGGCATCGGCCATCCGAACGATTTTAGGCGTGAATTTCGCCAGCACAGATACCAGATCGCTTTGGGCATTGATGACGGTGTCGATGTTTTTATATACCATCGGAGCTTCATCCAGATCACCCCCAATCAACTGGATATCAGCCTCGGCCAATGCTTTGTTCCATTGCGAGCGCGTTAAGGTGTTGAACGCCTGTGTTCGCGACATTACTCGCCCGGCTCCATGCGAGGCTGAATTTAGTGAATCGGCATTCCCACGTCCGCGCACCACAAAGCCCGGCTGTGTCATCGATCCCGGAATAATACCCAACACATCGGCCCCCGCCGGAGTCGCCCCCTTTCGATGTACAATTACTTCCCGACCATCGGCCAGCTTCTCTTTCCAGGCAAAATTGTGGTGGTTTTCGACCATGACCAACGGCTTTTCCCGTAACGCTTTAGCCAGTTTTCGATGGATTTCGTGATGGTTGGCAGAAGCATACTCGCCCGCCAGGTTCATGGCAATCCAGTACTCCTGACCTTCTTCTGTACCTAAATCCAGCCAGGCCAAATGAGCTGCCTGTTTAGGCAGTTTGGTTTTCTGCATGGCCAACTTTGAGTAGTAATTTGCCACGTTTCCGCCAAAGCCTCGAGACCCCGAATGCGACAACAAAGCCAGATATTCACCCGGTGGCAGTTTCAACAAATCATCCTGTGCGTAAACCTCCACAACACCCCACTCCACAAAGTGGTTACCGGTACCCGAGCTTCCTAATTGCCGGTACGCTTTATCTTTCAGATCGCGAATTACTTTGGTAGCCTGCCATTCGGGCAAATCCATCACGCTCTCATCGATCTTCTCACGCGTTTCGCCCCCAATCCCAAATTTGGTCTGCTCCACCAGCGATTTCTTCAACAAATGCGGCTCACGTTTCAAAAAACCAGGTGGTAAGTCGAAAACCGACAAGCACATTCGGCACGCAATATCGACCCCAACGGCAAACGGAATAATCGTATTGGGTTCGGTTGCCAGTACACCCCCAATCGGCAAACCATAGCCCTGGTGCGCATCGGGCATCAGCGACCCCGCTACCGAAATGGGCAGACTGGCGGCCGTTTCCATTTGTTTCAACGCGCCCTCTTCGATGTGTTCCCGACCAAACACAGCATAAGGCAATGAATCTGTGCGCAACTCAAAGCTATTCTCGGCCTGTTTTTCAGAGTTCGATAGCACATAAGGTGCCGGTTCGGCAGGTAGGTATTGCGCGCCTGTCTCGCTCAACGGAACCGAAATGCCTTGCTTGTTCAGTTCATAAATTGCCTGAGCCAGATTTGTGACCTTGTTTTTAGAATAAGCAAACTTTTTTGGGTTCTGGAGCATCTGCGCCAGCAAGCCCATTACTTTCTCTTTCGGGTATTGAGCCCGTTCAACCAGCCCGTTGGTCACCCGCAGAAACGTTGGGTGCAACTGTTCGGGGATTGGCCCTACTGATAAAATATCGTCTAGTGAAATTGGAGTTTCCATGTGTTTGTAAATTAATCCAAACAGGCAAAACGGGTGTAGGACAAGTTTAATGTATGGGCTTGTAAACTGTTTTTTCGACAGGATTAACAGGATTTTCAGGATTTATTTTACCAATAGTTAACGCAATAAATCCTGAAAATCCTGTTAATCCTGTCGAAAAAAAACTTGTCATACACCTGGCAAAACCTATTTGAGTGAGTATTATGAAGGTTTAGTTATGGATGGTGAGTTATAACAACGAACCGACGCGACAAAGGTTGAGCACTATTGCGCAGTCTTTTTGCGCAGTTCAGAAAATTTTTCCATTTTTCTGAAAAAATCAGCTAATCACACCAACAATCAGTTCGATGCCCGCTAACCGAAACGCGCTTGTGCGCTACAAAACACTGGATGCCTGCCTGCGTAATCGGCAGCGTAAATGGACGCTCGATGACCTGATCGAAGTGGTTTCGGAAGCGTTGTACGAATATGAGGGCATCGACAAGGGTATCAGCCGACGGACCATTCAGGCTGATCTTCAACTGATGCGGAGTGATAAGCTGGGGTATTTCGCGCCCATCGTCGTCATCGACAAAAAGTATTACACGTACGAAGACCCTACGTACAGTATCACCAATATTCCGCTCTCGGACGGTGATCTGTCGCGCATGAACGAGGCTGTTGAGGTACTGAAGCAATTTAAAGGGTTCTCGCACTTTACGGCGCTGAACGAAGTAGTTCAGAAACTGGAAGATCACGTGTATTCAACAGCCCAGAAGTCGATTCCGGTTATTGATTTTGAGAAAAACGAACACCTGAAAGGACTACACTATCTGGATGAATTGTATCAGGCGGTTATTCAAAAACGAACGTTACAGATTGAATACCAGTCGTTTTCTGCGCGCCTACCGCAAACGTTTTGCTTTCATGTCTGGTGGCTGAAGGAGTTCAAAAATCGCTGGTTTGCGGTAGGCGTACGGGATGGCAAAGGGTATATCATGAACCTGGCGCTAGACCGAATGCTATCAATCCGCATTGACCCCGATGTTGATTACGTGCCTAATCAGGGTATTGACCCGACGGCTCATTACCACGACGTTATCGGAGTGTCGGTGAGTGAGAACCTGCGCCCCATTCGGGTGAAATTATTCGTCAATCGTTTGCACGCACCTTATGTTGAAACTAAGCCGCTCCATCATTCGCAGCAAGTTTTGGAGCGAACGGCGGAAGGGATCGTTATTCAGCTTCGGGTGCAGCACAATTTTGAGTTGGAAAAGGAAATTCTGGGATTCGGCGAGGGTATGCATGTGCTCGAACCGGAACGGCTTCGGCGGGTAATCCAGAAGCGGTTGCAGGCTGGCGCGGATGCGTATGTGATGTCGAAAACTCCTTCATAATCATAGGTTACCATACTGAACCTCCCCATATAAAGTCAGCGAAGCCACTTGCGGGCAAATTGCGGCCAATCAATTGACAATCTGTTAATTGAATTAGTTTCGCTCGATCCGTCAGAACTTGTAAATCATGGGGTGTACAGGTTTCTTTTACTTCAAAAGCTTGTTGGCGATTCAGAATAAAATCTATTTCTGTACCTGTGGTACGCTCATAGTAATTAATCGGACCCAGGCGAGCCAATTGATTCGCAATTGCATTCTCAAACAATTGTCCACTACTTACTTGCCCCATAAGTTGCAGCAGGCCTGTATCTGAAAAGTAAAATTTGGGTTGTTTTGACAATTCTTTATCCAATCCACCTGTGTAAGGCCGTACAATGTGAATAAAATACGTGTATTCTAACAAGTGTAGATAGTCTTTAATCTTGTGGCGGTTCTCGCCAATCAAACTGGATAATTTACTGTAATCCAATCGGCTACCCACCCGAACGGCTAGCAACTGAATGAGTTTATAGAGCGTATCACTCAGGCTGAAATCAGCTAAAAGTTTTATATCTAATTCGATGTAAGCATTTAAAACATCACGTAGATAATCGGTTTTATCCTTTGACTCCTCTGACAATACGACTTCAGGAAAGCCTCCATACTGAAGAAACTCTTCATAAAAGCCACGCCACCGATCATAAAATGTAAATAAAAAAGGCTGCATCTTACCAATCTGGAATGGCTTCACGTCTTGTCCTTTGAAGAGTAAAAACTCCTCAAAATCAAGAGGGTACATTTCAAATATTTGTTTGCGTCCCGCTAGACTTTCAGAAAAATGATTCTTTAAATAATACGAGCTAGACCCCGTGACAATAAATTTTATACCGTAAGTATCATATAAACTTTTGATTACACTTGGACTATTAGGTACTAATTGAATTTCATCTAAAGCCACGACAGCAGGTTCTGACAGTGATAGACCTAACGCCTGTAACCCCCGCTCAATGTCGTTATAAGAAGTCTGATTAAAGAGGATACGATTTTCAATACGTTCAAAATCCAGGTACAATATGTTCGTGTGCGGAACATGACCTAGCAGATAGCGTAGAGCTGTAGATTTACCTACACGGCGCATGCCCGTAATAACGGTCACTTGCTTTCTGAATAGATGTTGCTCTAGTTCTGAATAAATTTTTCTCTGAACCATAAAACCAGATAATTTGTACAAAAATAATACAAATTATCTGGTTTTATGGTAAATTTAATTACCTAGTGCTTTGAGAATGAAATCGACGATGGGCGTTGGGTTGGGCAGGCTATGTGGATGGTGATTGACGCCGGGTTTGTGAATAACTGTAATCTTGCCCCCCAATGCCAGCACCTGCTTTTCGAAGGGTTCGGTATTTTCGCTTACGGGCACAGCATCATCAGCGTCGCCCACAACGTGCAGCATCGGGAAATTACCTTTCACAATCTGCGGCACCCGATCCAGCGGATTCCCTTTGAAATTCATGGCTTCCTCTTCCGTCGAGAAGCCGTAATCCTTCTTAAAAATAGCCCAATCCGATGCGCTGCCTTTGCTTTTCCCTTTGCCCCCCGGCCAGCTTTTCAGGTCCAGAACGGGCGCGTCGACATATACACAAGCTACTTTTTTGGGGTTTTCAACGGCCCAGTTATACACATAAATGCCACCTCGACTTAAGCCTTCCAAGCAAACCTTATCGGCAAGTCCGGCCTTGTTCATGTACTTATAAAACTTATTCCATAGCTCAACAGCCTCAGCATTACCAAAGAGTTCGGCTACATCGCAGTATACCAGATGAAAACCACGATCCAGCAGGGCAATGTCGGTTTGTGGCTCATGTCCCCAGAAGCGAGCCCGCCAAATCCAGGGCTTTCCGGCGGCTACAACGCGCGGTTTAACCACTTTGCAAGCACGTCCCTGAAAGGTAAAATCAGCGCAATCGTAGCCGTAAAAAGAAGATACGCTAACAGGCTCCTTAATTTTCGAAAAAATATCAAAATTCGGTTGGGTCTTTAGTGTAACGGCTTCGTACAAACGCCGGGCAATCGTGGTCATCATGGGGGCCGATGGATGCAGCTTGTCAGGAAATAAAAGGCTATCGGTAGCCGTTAGGGCATGCAGGTCGATAAGTTCCAGTTTCTCCTCGAAAGCCACTTGCTGAATGCGGGGAATAATCAGTTTCCGAATGGCCGCATCGACCTGACGAGTCGTATCGGTTAGAAATGACGTTACCGGAAGCAACAAAATAATACGAGGGTTAGTCGGTAATGTTTTAAACGACTGGATGAGGGATTTGTAGTCGCCCACAAACTGATCTATTTTCAGGCGATACGGTAATCGGCTATCATTGGTACCCAGCTTGATAAAAACAATATTGGGATTACTCTTTAAGGCGTCCTGATACTGAGTGGTGGTGGTATAGGCAGCTGGGGTATCCCGGAGTAATGTCCGACCGCTCACCCCAAAATTCAATACCTCGTAGCCTTTTCCCAGCAGGTTTTGCAATTGGCTCGGGTATGCATCCCGCTCCCGGTTCGCCAGAGTTGCCCCATAGGTAATACTATTCCCTACGCAGGCAATCCGAATTGGGCCTTGGGCGTAAACGGAGGCCGAAAAGGCCAGGAAAAGTAAGCTGATGAACCAGCGGAATGTAGAGGAAGGCATGTGATTTCGATACGAATGGACAGGTTGGAAAGTCTAACGCCGATCTTCCTTACTCTTTTTAACTTGTTACTACGAAGAACCTGTCTTTTGTACTTCTGCAAGGATTAATTTAACCGCAGAGAACGCTAAGAAAACACGCAAAGAGCGCTGAGTAATTAACTAAATATCGCTGAGACCTTTGCGAATTTACCTCAGTGCTCTCTGCGGTTATATCAAACAGCATTGAAGTCAAAAAACTTCCGCCCATACCTACTCTCGCTTCATCTTATCAAAATACTGGCGCATGAACAGCAACTGGTAGGTTACAGCATTCGTCCAGTAATTCCAGTTGTGGGCACCGGGGCGAGTAGTGTAGTCGTGGGCAATATTTCGTTCCAAGAGCTTGTCGTGCAGGTTGTTGTTGACTCGAAAAAAGAAATCGTCGGTGCCGCAATCAATGATCAGCGACAAGGCTCCGGGCGTTAGTAAATGAAGCAGGTTAATAACCGTGTTTTGCTCCCATCGTTCGGGGAATTGGGCGTACGTACCCAACCGTTTGGCCATGTCCCAGTTGTTCGGGAAGGGTCGAATATCAACACCACCACTCATGCTCCCCGCAGCACCGAACACATCCTGATGCCGGAAAGCCAGATACAGGGCTCCATGCCCCCCCATACTTAAGCCTGTAATGGCTCTTGCCTGTCGGTTTTTGATGGTTTTGTAGTGACTATCTACCCAGGATACCAGCTCGTTGCCCACATAGGTTTCGTACTTAAACGAAGGATCGACCGGGCTGTCGAAGTACCAACTGCCGAAATTACCGTCGGGACAAACAATGATGAGTTGATGCGCATCGACAGCTTGTCCTAAATTCGGTGCTTTTTTCGCCCAGTCGCTGTAATTACCGCTGTAACCATGCAACAAGTACACGACCGGAAATTCATTCCCAATTGTATATGAATCAGGCGTCATCACCACCGCTTTGATCGTCTTTTTCATCGACGGACTATAGGTACTCACGGTATCGATTTTGGCTGCTTGAGCAAGGTCGGCAAAAACTAAAAGACTACTAATGAGAAGTATTCGAAAGGCGGTCATGTTGGGGTTTCGTATTGATTAAGGGTTACTGTTAAAAAGAATCGACTAGCTCGCTAGTACTCGACCAACTTAGATTCTATCGATTCTTTTGACTCTATAGCTGCGATCATGCTGATAACCAGAATCAAAAGAATCTAAGTTGGTCTATGACTAGTTCACATTTGCTTTCTGCGCCAATGCCTTCCGTACTTCAGGCGCTACTTTAGTCCCGAATAATTCGATGGCGTGAAGCATTTTTGAATGGGGTAAATCATGCCCACTAATCATCTGAGCCAGATAACGGGTATTCCCAAACAACTCGTGGAAATAGAGAATCTTGTCGATGATTTGCTGCGGACTCCCCACCATCAACGGGCCGTATTCACGACTATGCTCAAATTGGGCGCGGGTAATTGGCGACCATCCTCGCTCTTTTCCAACGCGATTCATTAGCACTTCGTAAGTTGGAAAAAACTCATCCGAAGCCTGTTGCGAATCATCAGCCATGTAAAAATGAGAGTTGATCGCCAACTGTAATTGGTTCGCATCGTGCCCTGCCCGTTGTGCGGATTGTCGGTATAGATTCGCAAACGGCACAAATCGGTCGGGTGGGCCGCCCAAAATGGCCAACGTCATAGGCAAATTCATAGTACCGGCTCGAACGGCCGAAGCAGGCGTTCCACCCACTGCCAGCCAGATCGGAAGGGATTCCTGATAAGGACGCGGATAAACGCCCAGATGCTGAATGGAAGCCCGATGTTTACCCACCCAATCCACAATTTCGTGCTGATTGATGTTGACTAACAGGTCTAGTTTTTCGGTAAACAGCTCATCGTAATCCCGCAGATCATACCCAAATAAAGGAAACGACTCAATAAATGACCCACGACCAGCCATAATCTCCGCCCGCCCATTTGAGATAAGGTCCAATGTAGCAAAGTTTTGAAACGTCCGAACTGGGTCGGCTGAACTCAGCACAGTAACAGCACTGGAAAGCCGTATTTTTTTGGTGATCGTGGCCGCTGCGGCCAGAATTACTTCGGGGGCAGATATAATAAAGTCGGGGCGATGGTGTTCGCCCAACGCAAATACGTCTAGTCCAACTTCATCGGCCAATTTTATTTCTTCGAGCAGGTCCTGCATCCGTTGATGCGCGTTGACCGCTTTCCCGGCTACGCCATCAGGTCTGACATCGCCAAAACTACTGATTCCTAATTCCATGGTTGATTTTGCTGATATGCCTTTACAATCGCTTTAAACCCGGATACGGTTCCTTGAAAGTGGGGTTTTTGCTTTGTAAAATCCGTGAGCCACGCCCAATAAACTACTTCCCGTTTACAGCAGTCCGAATTTTTGTTTCCAATTCATCATATTGCTTTCGGGCCTCAGCCATTGGAATTCCCTGACGCATTTCAGGACGTTTGTGGCCAGTAGAACGAAGCCAGGCATCTTTCATAATAGACTGGCGTTGAGCGATCAAATTCCTAATTTCCTCACCCCTAGGATTTACAGTTAAGGTAGATTTTACATCAGGTGCATTCGCAACGTTCTGACCAAGATAGTTTAGTATGGCTTTCGCCATGAGCCAATGCCCTTCGTCGCCGGGGTGAACGCCATCGTTAGCCAATTTAAACGAGGGGTCGATTTTCCGTTTTTCTTCCAGATACTGCGTCATGGGGAAATGAATGTCGACTACTTCCCATTTCAGGGAATCCCGTTGCGCCAGCAGCCATTCGGAATAGGTGTCAAGGGTAAGATTATAGCCTTGCGTACCCACATTTTTATCATCGTGAACGGGGGGCGTCAGGAAAATAATCCGCTTTGCTCCCACTTTCTCTAGTTCGGCATGTAGCCATTTTTGCCCGTCCCGATAAGGCCGGAAGCGCGATTCATCGAGCGGCAGATAGATCCCATCATTCATGCCGTAGCACGCAAAAACAACATCAGGTTTGGTTTGGTCTAACACACGGGCCAATCGTTCGTGTAGGTCAGGGCGCGGAAATCGACCGTCGGCATGATTGGGTTCACTCAACCCCGACACCGTTTCGCTGGGCAGTCCCACGTTAATAAACTCGTATGACTGAGCGGGATAATGGGTAACGAAATACGACTCTACATCTGTGACGTAGGCCCCCGCATACGTAATGCTATTTCCCAGAAACAGAATCCGTTTGGTACCTTCAGGAAAAGGCGTCGGGCTTTGTGCCTGGGTAACGGTGGTTAAAATGAGGAAACAGAAAAAGAGAATAAAGCGATTGATAACTGCTCTGTATTGTTCCATTGATGCACTCAGTTTACTTACTCACCAGCGTATAAACTTTTCCAGCCTGCGTATCGAAATCGAGTAGCTGCGTTTCCTGAATGGGAACTGGCGGAACAACCGATATTCTACGGGAAATAAGCGGTTTTGTAATCGCATCGACCGTGTAAAACGGATTTGGGTTTAGCCCTTGTGCAGAAAAGAGCGACAGGCCGTCGGCACTTAAGGCATTGGGCACCCGCAAACGACAGATACCGCCCAGATTCGACTTGATAACCACTTTAGCGACCTTGCCTCCTTTCCATTCCAGCGAAACAATCTCGAAACCACCCCGCGCCCGCAAACCCGAAATGTGGCCTTCTTTCCATCCATCGGGCAAGGCTGGCAACAGATGTAACGCCCCGTCATGACTCTGCATCAACATTTCGGTGATCCCGGATGTACAGCCAAAGTTTCCGTCAATCTGGAATGGCGCATGCGCATCGAACAGATTGTTGTAAGTCCCTCCTCCCCCTTCGTTGACGCCAACGGGCGTAAGCTGATTCTGAATCAATTTATAGGCATGATTGCCGTCCTGCATCCGTGCCCACCAGTTTACTTTCCAACCCATGCTCCAGCCTGTCGAAATGTCGCCACGCTGGATAAGCGTCGTTTTGGCCGCACTGAACAATTCCGGATTTCGGTAAGGAGAAATCTGCGACGAAGGGAATAACCCGTACAGATGCGAGATGTGTCGATGTTTATCCTTTGGGTCATCGAGATCGTCGATCCATTCCTGCAACTGACCGTATTGCCCTACCTGCATGGGTGGCAAACGCTGCCTGACAGCAAGTAACGTATCAACAAATCGGTCATCTTTTTGGAGGATTCTAGCGGCTCGCATCGCTACGGTCAGCATGTCGTACACAATCTGGTTGTCCATCGTACAGCCCGCATCGAACGAAATACCTTTCCGAAAAGAAGGCGCGTTTTCGGGTGAGGTGCCCGGGTTGATAACCAGATATTTGCGTTTGGGATCTTCGACCAGGTCATCGACAAAAAAAGTGGCGGCTCCTTTCAGGATCGAGTAGATGTCGGCCAGGTATTTTTTATCGCCCGAATACAGATACCGCTCCCACAAATGCTGAGAAAGCCACGCCCCTCCCATGCTCCAGACACCCCAATAGATGGCATCGACAGGGCCGGTAATTCGCCATAAATCGGTATTGTGATGGGCCAGCCAGCCCCGCGAACCGTACATTACCCGCGCCGTTTCGGGTCCGGTTTCCGATAGCTCTTTCACCATTTGCAAAAGCGGGTCGTGCATCTCGCTCAGGTTCGTTTTCTCGGCTGGCCAGTAATTCATCTGGGTGTTGATGTTGATCGTATACTTGCTGTCCCAGGGTGGGTCCATACGGTCGTTCCAGAGTCCTTGCAGTGTGGCAGGCTGGTTATGAAATCCATCTTTGGCTTGTAAAGCGTCATCAGGCTGCGACGACGAAATCAGCAAATAGCGGCCGTACTGAAAATACAGACTCACCAACTGCGGGTCGTTAGCTGATGCAAATTCTTTCAACCGAACATCGGTGGGTTTTCGAACAGCCTCCGAACTTCCCAAATCAATCTTTACCCGATTGAAATATTTTTGATAGGAAAGAATGTGCTCATTCAGTAATTGCAGATAGGGTTGTTTACTGGCTTTGGTCAGGTATTGCTTGGAACGTTTTACGGCATCGGCGGTCAGGTCGTGATAATTGACATAATTCGTAGCAATAGAAATCAGGATGAAAGCCGAGGTTGCGTTACGAACCTGAACGGTCGAATCGGTAGCCGATACAGTACCGCCTTCGGTTTGAATTTGGGCAATTCCATCAAATTTGACCTGACCCTCCACGCCTTCATGACTCCCCGTCATTCCGTGCAGAATCAGTTCATTTTTACGGGCCATTACCGTTGCGTTTTTTTGCAGGGTCGATAAACTTGCGGTAAACGAAAGCATACCCGGCTTATCGGCCGACAGTCGCACAACAACCGTTTGCGCCGGTACAGAGGCAAACACATTGCGAACATAATTCACCCCATTCACCTGGTACATGGTTGTTGCAATAGCCTTCTCAATATCCAGCTCCCGGTAATAATTGGTATAGGTTTCGTGCCCTGGAAAGTACAGTTGAAGATTCCCAACCGGCTGAAACATCTGCCCATTCGATTTCTTCGATTGCATGGTCTTTTCGGCCAGTTTCTGGGCTTCTCCCTGCTGGCCAGCAAAGACTAATCGTCTGATTTCAGGGAGGGAAGCTAGCGCATCGGGGTTATCGTTCCGATTAGGGCTACCCGTCCAGACGGTACTTTCATTTAGTTGAATGGTCTCGTTGGTCACGTTGCCATAGACCATAGCACCCAACCGACCATTGCCAACCGGCAGCGCATCGGTCCAGACCTTGTTGGCGGGTTTATCGTACCAGAGTTTTAAGGCTGCTGGATTTTGGGCAACAACGGATACCGTACAGAGAGACGTTAGCAGAACTAGTAATTTCTTCATTGAAGGTTAAAGACGTATAATTTAGCTGACTACTGAAAAGCGCTGTTTGTTTCGATTTTGCGATACACTGGGGCATTAGACGCTGCCTGGGCAATTTCGTCATAGAATGAATCCTGGAATCCTATTGCCTAAAGTTTACATCTGCCAGGCGGTTTCTCGATACTGACCGGGCGGCACCCCAAACCGACGTTTAAATAGTCGGGAGAAGTACAAATCCTGGGCTACAGCAACTATAAAATCCGTACGCCCTTAAGTAACCGAAATTGACCTCAACGTCGACCAAACCAATACACTGGAGACTGGATGGCCAGTTTGAACAAACTTATGAACGATGCCAGCCAAACTCAAAAAACCGCTCGACAAAAGAACCGCGAGTGATGGCGTCAATTCTAGGATCGAAGCTATATACATATTGACACCAAAGACACGGCCGTCATAATAGGGTTTACGCTATCATTGGCGCTACAACCATTTAGGGTAGAAGTAAACAGAGCTTCCCGAAGCTGGGAATGAGAAAAATTTAAAAAAGATGAAAATTCTGATTCAATGTGTCGGACTTACCCTGAAAAAAAAATGAACGTTTAGCAACACTTTTTGAACGTTACTCTATCCTCTCTCGCCCTTCTTTTGGCTGACCTTTGTCTTGTAGTATCAACCAAAATAAAGACAAGTATGACAGTATTAGCAGCCTCTGCGCTCAATAGCAGCAACACCTCCCAAACGTTTACCTTAAAAAGCGACGAACTTAGCGGTCAATTGACCAGCAAACAGTACTTCAACGGAATGGGGTTTTCGGGCGAAAACCAGTCACCTCAACTTTACTGGGAAAACGCCCCCCAAGAGACGCAGGCGTTTGCCGTAACCATGTACGATCTGGATGCGCCAACTGGCAGTGGTTTATGGCATTGGGTTGTATTCAATATTCCGGCGGCTGTATGTGCACTTGAATCGGGTGCCGGTGATCCCGCAAAACAATTATTGCCCGATGGGGCCGTACAGAGTAATACCGATATGGGGGTTCCTGGTTATGTTGGTGCCGCGCCACCCGAGGGTCCTGCACACCGTTATCTGATTACGGTGTATGCTCTAAGCAAAAAACTGGAATTGGATAAAAACGCCACGCCAGCTTTTGTTGGATTCAACATGAATTTTACCACCCTGGCGAAAGCGTCTCTGCTGGTTTACGGACAAAAGCAATAAGCGGTTAATATGGGGAACTTGCCCGGAGATTGTATTGTCTTCGGGTAAGTCGTTACGTAGCATGAATTGGCCTGGCATATGAAAGCTTACTCCTTACAGACCGATCGACTATCTGCAGGTTCAAAAACCGACACAGAACCGATTACCATCGTTCGTTATAACTCCGAAATTGCCAGTGTAAAGAACCGAATTACATTGCAGCAGAATCTATTTAGTTTTCTGCTGGAAGGCGAAAAAACTGTTTACTACGCTGGCAAAACAATAAAAATAAAACCCGACCAGTTTCTACTACTCTCTGCGGGTAACTGCCTCATGAGCGAAAAGATAGCAGCGCCGGCAGGCAGCTATCGGAGTATTCTGATCTTCTTCGACAACAAAGCTCTCGCCGACTTTTTCACCCGGCATCCTGGCTTACATCAAACCAAAGCTAATGAATTTGCGGAGGAGCCTTTTCTGCTTTTTGAAAAAGACGCCTTTCTTCACAATTTCATCGAATCGCTTGGATACATGCTCACCACTAGCCAGTCTGTATCCGCCAATATGCGGCTCGTTAAACTAGAAGAACTGTTACTATATCTTGGCGAAAATCACCCCGGACAGTTACAAAAGCTGCGGGCTATGAGCCAGGAAGCCGATGAGGAAGTACGTATCCGCCAGGCAGTTACTGCCAATATGGAACATCCGGTTTCGGTAGAGGAGTTGGCCTTCTTGTGTCACACCAGCTTATCTACGTTTAAGCGCCGGTTCGCCAAACTCTATGGTACTTCGCCTACTAAATGGTTACTGGAAAAAAGAATGCAGAAAGCAGCCTTGTTACTTAAACAAGGCGATCATAAGGTCAGCGAAATTTATTACGAGATTGGCTACGAGAACCTGTCAAGCTTTATTCAATCGTTCAAGCAGATATATGGCGTGACGCCTAAACAATACCAATTAGCGAACTGAACAATTAGGGAGCAAGTCGTATTACTGGGGCTTATCCCGTAATCAATGAGTTCGTCAAAAGTTACAGTTTCCCTGTAAACTACGACCCACCACGTCGACATTTTAGATGATCTTTAGGGCATTGCCGCCATTGCTGTGGTCATCTTTCATTTTATGGAGTTCATCAAGTGTATAGTGTAGTGATTTAGTTCGGCTTTATGGTAGGTATATATCAAAACAACCACGGTCAGTAGTAAGGTAATCATCAAAATTACATGGCTTTCCATCTGCAACTAAGTCTTGGTAATACATCATTTCGTAATGAATGTATCCATTCTGGAATGCTTACGCGCATTTTGTTAAAGAAAGTTATTTTCCTTAGTACAGGTCGAGGAATAAGATAAAATGAGGAATTGAGTGAGTTGAATTGCTTGTTTCATGATTGCACTCCTGTTTTGGGAATGAAATCGTCTTCTGTCATAACCATTGAAAACTACCAGAAGTAGGTCAGACTTAATCGGGCGAAGAAAGGAGTGCCGGGTGTAAAATGAATCTCTTCTACCGGGGCTGCTTCTCCTTTCAGCCGACTTTCGGTGGCAAACTGCGTTTCTTTCCAGCGGGTATTTAGCAGATTTTGCGCCGATAGGCCAAGCGTGTATCGTTTTCGGGCATAGTTCAGCTGCATATCGGTTACAAAATAGCCTTTGGCAACAATCGTATCATCTTCATTGGCAGGCCGATCGGCCATGTACCGATACCGTAACGAACCGCTTAGCCCATACTTGGTTTGTAAGGATAAACCACCCGTTGAGGTAAATAAGGGGGCCAAGGGTAGGTAGTTTTGCCCTGCTTCGGCATCCAACGACCGAGGATTGGCGGTATTCAAATCCACATCCGCATACAAACTTTTCGTCAACTGGTAACGGACTGACAAATCCAGGCCCATCCGGCGCGAGCGTCCACTGGGTTCAACCACGCCTTCATCGCCAACATACACAAACTCTTGCTGCATCCACAGATACCAGGCTGTAGCATTGATCAACAGGTTGGGGAAAGGTTTGATAATGACCCCTAAATCGGACCCATAAGCTGCGGGTATTATTTCGCGGCCATTCTGTGCCGTCACCACGCGGGCGTCATTGGAGTGAAACCCTTTACCAGTATTCAGATAAAATTGAACGCTCGGATTAACCGTGTAATAGAGGTTTAACTTAGGCGACACAATGGCCTGCGTGGCCCGCTTGGTCGTAGCAGGGTTGGCTAGTAAATCTTCGTATTGCGACCGGAAGTAATCAACACGTAGCCCGGCATTTACCGAGAAACGGCTCGTTAGCTGAAGCAGTTCATCGGCATAAAGCGCTGCATTGATTTCATTAACATTGCCAAGTTGAATCGGATTTAGAGTTTCAACGCGATTTTTGGTGTGCGATAACTCGGTCCCCTGTGTAATATCCTGGCGATATTGGGCGCCGAGCGTTGTTGTCCAGCTTGTTTTCCCAATGTGTGCCTGAGTCGAATAGCTGCCATTGTAACCAAACAGATTCCGATGCTCTTTCTGACGAATCTGGTCGCCGTTTACCGTGTCGTTGAGGAAGAACGTGAAGTTGGAATAAAGCTCGAAATTGTAATTGCTGTAATAGAACTGATTCTTGATCACATGGTTTTTCGGGGTCACGGTTACCAACTGGGCATTCAAATTAGTGCGACTCGTTTCTCCTCCCTCGGTTGGATCGATGGAGCCAAACCAGTCGATCAGGCCTGATTCAACGGCCCGATCTGGAATTTGTCCCGAATGATTCCACTTGCTCCAGAACGTAGAGCCCGTTAGCGTCAAGTTCGTGTTGGCCCCTACGTGTCCATGATATTTACCCAGTACGTTGAGCCGCTTGAAATGCTGTGGATTATCGAAGTACGAATTAGAATAGGAATACTCCGATGCCAGATAAGCCGATTGGTTCTTGTCTCGACCAGCCTGCCCCAGCAAATTGATCCCCGCCACGGCTCGATACGTATCGTATTGGCCAACTTCGAACTTCGCAAAACTTTTATCCAGAGCCGTGCGCGTTCGAAAATCGGCCCAGCCCGCCGTTGCTAAATTACCCTTGTCGGTAGTATAAGGGCCTTTTTTAAAATCCACTCCTTCTACTAATTCGGGAATAACGAAGTGTAAATCCGCATACCCTTGGCCATGTGCATGCGAGACCATATTGACCGGCATACCATCAACCGTCAGGCGAATGTCGGTGCCATGATCCAGGTCAAAGCCACGCAAGAAAATTTGCTCGGCTTTACCTCCTCCGGCGTGTTGGCCAATAAACAAGCCAGGCACGGAGCGGAGAATCTCCTGCGAATTGGTGATCGGGCGAAGTTTAATATCCAGGCTACTGATGAGTTGCTGATCATGTGCGCGTGTGGCCGATACCTGCACCTGACTCAGTTCAATAGGCGCACTAATCAGCGCGATTTTAACGAATGTAGTCTGATCATCGCCAACGGTTGTTGCAACTAGCTGGCTTTGATAGCCCACATGCGAAAACTCTACTTTATAGGGCGCGGCTACCAGATTCGTAAAGCGAAATTGCCCCAGTTCATCGGTAAGCGCCAATTTGCCTAAACCCGTCAACTGGACCGTTACATTCCGCAAAGGCAAATGCGTCGACTGATCGTAAACAATGCCGGCAATGTTTCCCAAATGGGCAAACGCAACCTGAATTGATACGAATCCTACTACCAGTGTAACAAGTATATTTTTCAATTTCATTAAAGATAAGCTCTATAATTCCGACCCCACAGAAGGCAAACGGTCCAATCTATGATGGACGTCGACAAGCTATGCAGACGTAAGGTACAAAGGTATGACCGCTCTAGTACTCGTCCAATTTAGATTCTTTTGACCCCATAACCTCTGATTATCAGCACAATAGCAACAAAAAGAATCTATCTGAACCGCATCGCGTAGTCGGGCTTTTTGGAGATCGATATAATTCGCGATGTAATTGATCTCCTGGGCCAGCGCTACTTTATCCCGGTGCGCATCGCGAATGATGTACCGCATGAACTCCGAGAGTTTCACAATTGTATCGGCGGTTCGCTCATCCTGCCGAATGGCTAAGGCGTAAATACTATTGAGCGTATTGAACAGAAAATGCGGTTGAATCTGGGCTTTGAGCTGGCGTAACTCTGCTTGTAATTGATCATTTTTAACCTGACGAAGTCGGCTGGCGGTCTGAAAGGAAATAGAAATAAGGGTACTCAGACTGCCTAGTAAGAAAAAGATGCCTAGCTTCACAGGAAGAAGCAGCGTAAACGGAGGGCCAGCGTGATTATCAGGTCGTTCGCCGAATGGAGGCCGGGGAGGTTTGCCAAATCGATGTGGTCTAGATTGCTCACCGCCTGGCTCAAACGAGCGCTCAGGCTCATCGGGCCGCGACTCAAATGGGGGGCCAGAGGGGCCTACCAGCATCATTTCCTCCACAAAGATTTGGCGAGCCCAGGCTTGCGGGGTGTTTTCTGCCGGCATTTTGAAGAAAGCCCATTGCTCAATCCGATATGGAAGCTAAACGGCGGCTAAAATGCAGCTGATGATAATCGCATACTGACGATACCGTTTTGCCAGAAACCAGCGGGGCACAAATACAGTCTAATTTAAATAAGAGAACAGGACAAAGAAAATGTAAGCTAGCCTATTCTGTACCAGATGTTCGTGCGGTCATAGTGGAGACCAGCTTACCCCATTGTATCCAAAATAAAATAGTGGTAGAGTCAACAGGGCAATTCCGATCAATACATAGATGCAATGCGCTCTTAACTAGGTGCCCATTCAATTCGTTAACTAACAAATGTATATCAATCGCCTGGAGCCAGAGAATAATTGTGGCTAACCAAACAAAAACTGGGGTTAATGAAATTAACCGCCAAATTGGGTGTGCTTGGTATGCTCGGTTTGTGTCCGCACCTAGAGTGTATACACATCATTGGGGCATGTTTGAAACTCCGTTAGGAGTGGCCTGTTAATAGAAAACACAGGATTGAACATAACCTGAAGCGCCGTAGGTGCGCCCTATATGGACCTAATTAGGGCGCACCTACGGCGCTTCAGGTTTGTACTAAGCGACAATATCTATTGACAGGACGCCCTTACCGGGCTGATTCGACTATATCAGAGATGTATATATATACTCTAGGTGAAGACACAGACAGCCTGTGAGGACACAGACCGAGGATGCGTGGGGTGCGTTTCTAAAGATTCTATTGCTTCTATCTGAGTTTTTCACCGATATCTATGCAATAGAATCAAAGAATCCTGTAAACTAGATCAACCCCGAAAATCAGAACAGATACCTGTCAGGGAACGCTGCTGCTGTGCGGAATCATCCGGTTGACTGTTGGTGTTGAAAAATAAAAGAAGAACGATAACCCTTGTTTAAATGCATACCATTTTGCCTTTTTTGCTCGCTATGATAGCCGCCATTGTGCTGCTCGAGATGCTGGCAACCAAACTCAAAATTGCTTATCCTATTCTGTTGGTTGTGGCCGGATTGCTGGTCAGTTTCTTACCCTGGCTACCCAGAGTAACGGTCAACCCCGATCTTATTTTCTTTATATTTCTCCCCCCCTTATTGTTTGAAGCGTCCTGGTCTGTTTCTTTCAAAGAGATGAAGAAGTGGTGGCGTATTATTGGCAGCTTTGCCTTTCTGGTCGTGTTTTTTACTGCATTTTCAGTCGCCATCGTTACCCATTATTTCATACCCGGCTTTACTATTGCGCTGGGTTTCTTGTTAGGCGGTATTGTATCACCTCCCGATGCGGTTAGTACAGGCGCCATTACGAAGTTTGTCAAGATCTCGAAATCCACTTCCGCTATACTGGAAGGAGAAAGTTTACTCAACGATGCTTCGTCGCTGATTATTTTCCGTTTTGCGCTGGTAGCAGTCGGTACGGGTCAGTTCATTTGGCAGCAGGCCGCAACGAGCTTTTTATGGATGGTAATTGGCGGAGTGGGTGTTGGTTTATTCCTGGCTTGGTTCTTTGTTCAGGCTCACAAACGACTGCCTACCGACCCTTCGTCCGACATGGCGTTTACGCTCATTGAGCCCTATTTTATGTATTGGGCGGCTGAGCAATTGCATTGTTCGGGCGTGCTGGCCGTGGTTAGTGGCGGCTTATTTATGTCGGCCCGACGGCTGTCTTTTTTAAACAGCTCTAGTCGCATCCGGAGCTTTAGTGTTTGGGAAAGCTTTGTATTTATTTTGAATGGTATTGTCTTTCTGATCATCGGTCTAGAACTCCCCGAAATTGTTGAAGGACTACAAACAATGGGGATTCCCCTACGCACCGCCATTGGGTATGGCGTACTGGTAACGGGGGTGCTAATTGCGGCCCGAATCATCAGCTCGTATGCGGCCATGATTGCCACCTTAATCTTTCGTCCAAGCGTAGCTCCCCGAAGTCGTTCGAGAAGAGGCTGGATGCTGATGCCGCTTCTACTGGGCTGGACAGGCATGCGTGGCGTTGTCTCGCTGGCAGCGGCTTTAGCCATACCCATCAATTTAGACAATGGCAGCCCTTTCCCAGAAAGAAACCTGATCCTGTTTATCACCTTCGTAGTGATCCTGCTTACACTTCTGGTGCAGGGACTTACACTACCCTATATCATAACCCGGTCGGGTTTATTTCAAGGGATAGACGACGAATCGGAGGAATCGAGCAAACAGAAAATGAAACAGGGCTTAAAACAACACGTCTATCAGTTTCTGAAAAACAAATATGAAAGCGAGCCCAATGGCAATGCGGGTCTGGAAAAATTCCTGAAGCAATGGGAAGAGCGGGCCAAAGCAACAGACGATAGCTGGATGAACGGCAAAACAAAAATCATCTTTGTCGAATTGCTTGAGATCCAGCGGCAATACCTCACGGAGCTAAACAAAGACCCGAAGATTGATGAAGAAATCATCCGTCATCAATTGTACCAGCTAGATCTGGAAGAAGAGCGTCTGAAGATCATTTAAGGGATTTTAGAACCGGAAGAAGCGCTTTTCTAAACAGCTTCGCATTTCATTTGTCGAGATTCTTCATAAAAGTGGGCTTTCACTTAGAGCCGTGCCACGGTTCTATTGAGCATCATACTTAAGCGTGGCACGGCTCTAAGTGAACGCTCTAAGGAGAAGTCAGCCACCACGCGCTTTTCTGGTCAATAAGAATTTGCAACGATGAAGCTTACCGCCTTAGTTATTGGTTTAATGATTTCATTGGGAGGGGCTTTGGCCCAATCCAAACCAGAGTCAGCCTCCGAACAGCCAAAAGGAAATCAGCCGCTTACGCTCGAAAAAGATAAACCGGTCTGGATGCTGACGTACTTCCGTCAACGCTATCCGACACGAATCGAGATTGACGCTAAGGGCAATACGATTGAAGTTCCCCTTCCGGACCCTATGCTGATCAACAAGCTGCACATTGCCTTATCCAACGATGGACGCCATTGGACACCCTTAAATGATAATAAGCCCGTCTGGGAACACCACGTTCGTGATCCTTACGTTCGCAGAGGACCCGATGGACTTTGGCGCATATTATCTACCGGGGGCGGAAACAGAAACGATCGGGAGAAAGTAGGCCCAAGCTGTCTCTACATCACCTCAAAGGATTTGATCCATTGGCAAGTGGAAGGTTCGCTGCCTTTGATGAAAGATGTACGGAACGAATCAGGCGCCTTCGCCGGAAATATTTGGGCGCCCGAATGGTTTTACGACGACAAAACCAAGGAATATGTCCTATTCTGGTCTTCGTCATTTAAAGATGCAGGCTGGAAAGAAAGTCGGTTGTGGTCTTGCCGGACACGTGACTGGAAAACATTTACCCCAGCCAGCGTTTTTTTCAATCCGCCTTATTCGGTAATCGACGGGACTTTACTCAAACAGAATGGGACTTATTATCTCTTTCATAAAGAGGAAGAGTTTGGTGCCAGAACCGGCGAAAGAAGGGCGATTCGGGTAGCGACGTCCAAGCACCTGGAAGGGCCTTATAGCCTCATCGATGGGCCTTTAAATCAAGGACAAATTGTTCCGGTAATTACCGAAGGCCCAACTGTACTCAAAGATCCTCGCAAAAAAAGCTGGCTATTGTTTTATGACTATTGCATGACGAATCGGTTTGGCGTGTCTTCGTCACCCGATCTGATTCACTGGACAGTAGAAGAAAATGTTAATTTCCCACCCGACGCCCGGCATGGTTGTGTTTCGCTCTTAACCGCAGCGGAAGCCCAAACGCTACTGGATACTTATCCGACTAATGAGTGAGTCTCCCCACAAACGATTCTTCACCAACGTGCCCTATTTCCAACGCGCCAAACAAAGGGTGACCCAGTAGGTTGGGGGGACGATGCCGCCTTTATCATGCCTCTACCCTATTGCCTGATACTGATAGCGATACAGGAGTCCCCAGGCAGCCACTGCGTTTCCAACGACCAGGAGTTCGGTGAATCCAAAGAGAATGATTAACAGAAAAAGAATAAACAGCCCGAATATCGACCGCAAATACGTCTCCATCCGTTGACCAAGTTTGTAAAGAAGGCTACGAAATAATAACGTGGTGCTGAGTAGTAAACAAGCGCCAATCAGGCCCAGACCGAACCCGCCTAGCACCAGCAAACACACGATTTCAGGGAGCAGCAGTAAACCATGTAGAGTGACTTGCTGGCCGTATAATTGCCACTGGCTGTAGGGAAAATTTCGTGCAAAACGTAGATAAAACAACTCAAATTCACTCGACTGATAGATCAGAATAACATGTGCCAGAGCAACACAGATACTTATAATTCCAAACAATCGCGCATCCGTATGGGAGTCTGGGAATAGGCTAAAAATGAGCACAATACTAATCAGGGACACGGCTTTTGTTATGGCATAAGCAATCCGTTTCTTCTGAATCACGTCGTACAAAAACAGGCTAAAAAGGGGTTTGGGCCAGCTTCTGAGCCAGCTTAGTTCGCCAACTTTTGCCGGTTCATCAACCCTATTATTGATTAATCCCGTATAGTACCAGGCACTATAGAAAACAAGTGTGAGCAGATAAACAGGGAGTACTAACGGAATGACCCAGTGACCAAAGTTTAGCCCGATGACCATGGCAAATAGCCCTAAGACGATTATCGGTAGGGATATCACCAGTTGAACGACAGCCCAGGATTGAATCTGCCGCGACCAACTTAAGGCCGTACTGCTGTAATACAAAAACTGAACATCTACGCCTTTCAACCGCCCGGCTACATATTGCCAACTTTTTACATGATACAGGAAACAGAGTACAAATAGGAACACTACGCCCAGTGGTTCGCTAACCGACGTAAGAACCAGTTTTAAGGCATTCAAAATAATTTGTTCATGAGTCAGGTGCGTCTGATTGAGCACACTGGTGTAAAAGAAATTGATAAAAATGACGATGAACAAGGATAGCAATAAGCCGGTATGGGTCTGATAAAAACCGTTGGCCACGATTTTGATTAAAACGCGGATAAGGGGCCTTTTCATAAGGTAAACTGTACCGTTTTATGCTCAATTCGTATTTCCTGCACATTCGGCAAAAGCTCACCTTCGAATGATTGATGGGAAGATAGCAAAAAGAGCGTTTGCTGGGCCTGGTACTGGCTGGTAATCCAGGAATACAGGATAGGAAGTGATTCAACGTCAAGAGTCGTCAACGGTTCGTCTAACAGGATACAACTGGGCTGTCCTAAAAAAGCCAGAACAAGGGAAAGCTTTTTTAGCATCCCACTCGAATACGTGCTGATAGGGTCGCCCACGTAAGTTGTCATCTGCATACTTTCCAGAAAAAAATCTTCCTGATGACTGGGTGCATTTTTTGCCACCTTAAAAAGCCGGATGAGTTCGGTTCCCGTTAAAAATTCGGGAAATATGGGTTCGGCCTCCGCAAAATTCACCAGGCTCCGATAGACCACCGACTGTTTCTTAAGACTCCATTGGTTATTGAGACGTACATCGCCCTCGAAAGGCGTCATACCAGCTAACGCTTTCAAAAACGTACTCTTACCCGACCCATTCATACCCCGAACCCAATAGATGCCCGGTTTAATAGTAAAATCATCAACCTGAAGAACGACGTGGCGGTTATAGGATTTACTAAACTGGTTAATTTGCAGCATATTGATGAACGCTCGTCTGGAATAGCTTATTGGCGCATTACAATTCGTAAATGTACCACTACAGCTTCAAGGCTTTTGCAAAATTATACGAACGGGAAATACGCGTAATAAAGATGCGTTAACATAAACCTGCCCCTTAGTCGATCAATTTTACTTAATGATTTACAGCTGTTTTGATCCGCCTGATCTTACCATCGCCTTTGGTCGTGATGTACATTTCCTTTGTCAACCGATTGTAGTTAACGCGGAGGTCGACCCGCTTTGAACCCGACAGTTCTGCCAGGTTTGTGGCTTTCCCATCCTGCACAATAGTCAGTTCATGTACAGAATGGTCGGTCAGGTTTTTATCGATATTGGCGAAGAAAACCCGGCCCCTCGCAATATCCCCGAAAATGTATTTATGTTTCAAAGCTATGATTGGGCCATCATAGACATAGCCTCCACTGATCGCATTGCCGTCGATATGGTCGTATTGTAGAAATGGCTTAATGAATTTGTTAGATTTTGTGTCGGGTACGGGATACACATTCTTCAAATCCTTCGACGAGATCCCGTAATTTCCCTCCCGTACATTCCAGCCATAATCGCCCCCTTTCTGAATCACATTCACTTCTTCGAAATTAGACTCCCCTACATCTGTCGAAAACAAACGGCCATCATACCAGGCCAGCCGGTGCGGATTTCGGAATCCATAGGCATAAATCTCCTTACACACCGCAGGATCAGTGGCTTTTACAAAAGGATTGTCGGCTGGAATGCCATACTGTCCATTCTTGCTGTTTCGTCCCAACGGATCGATTCGGATAAGTGTACCCAGCAGGGAAGTAAGTTTATGGCAAAGCTCCGGATGCTTACCGATCGTTGAGCCACCGTCGCCGATACCGATGTACAGCTTACCATAGTCAGGGTTGCCTTTGACAGCCTCTGGGTTAAACCCAATATCCTGCATACCATGTGCTGCGGACGGCATATTTACACGCAGCAATTCTCGCCGTTTACCGCTGAATACCTGGCCAGTTACATCATCCTGTTTCCACTCCGAAACCACCCATTGCAAAGCCACCTCCACCGAATCGCTGTAGGCATAATCCGCGCGTTTGCCCTTAGCAGCTTCGGTATGGGTGATATACATAAGCCCATTGGTCAGGTAGTCGGGGTGGAATGCAAAACTGCCTAAACCGGTGCCGAGCCCCGGCTCGTTAATGAAATTTTCGATCAAGGGGCGAACATCCAGAAAAGGCTGAACCTCTCTGCCAACGATACGATAAATCAGTCCGCGTTGGTCACTTACGTACTGCGACCCATCGCCTGAAGGATGAGCGCGCATCGTAGCGATCCGGGTACGGGGCATTTTATCACTGGAGGGCGGAATGGTAACAAAATCTTCCAGCTCGATGGTAAGATTTGATTTAGCTACAGGTTCTGTCAATCGCGCTGTCGCTCCTCCCATATCGTTTTTGACTTCCAGTGGTTGACTATTGTGCTTTTGGGTCTCTTCGGCAATGTAGGCCACAATGGATTTCAGTTCGTCATCTTTCAGAAAATCGAAAGACGGCATAATCATTTTGTAGCGTTTCGAAAGACTCACCGCCCGCGCATTTCCCGACTCAATCGCTTTAACCGGATTCTGCATGAATGCAATGAGTTCTTTCTCAGACAACAGGCGGGTAATGCCCCCAAGTTTTGGCCCGATTCCATCCTGTTCCAGCGCATGGCAGGACACACAGTGCGTTTTAAAAAGCGCCTGTCCTTGTGAGTCAGTTATTGTTGGTTGCGTTCGGACAGAAACCGACAAATTATTGGCGATATTTAGCCATACCAGAGCCAGAAAAGGTATGCTGTAGAGGTAACGCAGCGAATGGTTCATGCATAATGAGTCAAGACCTTTAAAAGCCAAGTTATACTAGCAACTACCATTCGCGGATCGACAACCACTGTTTTCAGCGGAGATTACTGTCAACTAAACTAATCAATCCAGGTTGACTAGTACTCGTCCAATTTAGTCTCTATAGATTCTTTAGATTCTATCGTCTTTGATTATCAGCACAATAGAATCAACCGCGCGGGCGGCCCCGAGAATCTATATGAATCCCCTAGAATCTAGTTTGCCAAAGCACTAGTATAACCAACCTAATGAGGGATTTACAATGGAATGGTGATTGGCTCGAAGGCCCTACCAGCTTACAACGGTACTTTGACTACAACATTCTGCCTTTCGGCTAAAACGGCTTTGCCCCTGCTGCGGACTTTTGCATAGACAAAACAGTTAACCACATGAATATTGTATTAACAGGCTCGCTGGGAAATATTGGCAAACCGCTCACTCAGCAATTGGTGCAAAAAGGGCATTCCGTTACCGTTATTAGCCGTAACGCTACTCGACAAAAAGAGATTGAAGCGATGGGTGCCAAAGCCGCTATCGGGACCATGCAGGACACTGATTTCCTGGTCCAAACCTTTACTGGCGCCGATATTGTTTACCTCATGGAAACCATGGAAGCCGTCGGAGATAGCTTTGATCAGTCGGTCGACTTCATTGGACAAATCACTCAAATTGGTCAGCATTACAAACAGGCTATTGAGCGCTCGGGCGTCAATAAGGTGGTACACCTGAGCAGTATTGGCGCGGATATGGATCAGGGAAATGGTATTCTTCTGTTCCATTATAACGTAGAACAGCTCTTACGGCAGCTACCTGCAGAGGTAGCCATTAAATTCATTCGCCCCGTTGGCTTTTACCTCAATATGCTCTCGTTTATATCCACCATTAAACGGCAAGGAGCCATTATTTCCAACTACGGAGGGGACACCAAAGAGCCGTGGGTGTCACCCAAAGACATTGCCAATGTGATTAGCGAAGAGATGGATAAATCGTTTGATGGTCGTACAGTTCGCTATGTGGCCAGCGATGAAGTATCGCCAAATGAAATTGCCAGCGCGCTGGGGAAAGCGATTGGCAAGCCGGATCTACGCTGGAACGTCATTTCGGACGAACAACTGCTGGCCGGTTGGCTGAATATCGGATTTAATGAGCAGGTAGCCAAAGGTTTTGTCGAACTGCAGGCCAGTCAGGGTAATGGCAAGTTGTATGAGGACTATTACCAGAATCAGCCAGTGCTGGGAGCCGTTAAACTAGCCGACTTTGCCAAAGATTTTGCCCTGGTATACCACAATGAATAAACCAAGTTTTCCATGAAAACAGTACTCATAACAGGCGCCAACAAAGGAATTGGTTTCGAAACAGCTAAACAGCTGGCGGAGCTAGGCTACTTTGTTTACATTGGGAGCCGGAACCAACAAAATGGCCTTGAAGCCGTAGAAAAGCTGAAAGTTCTGGGATTAGTCAATGTCGATTTTATCCAGATTGATATAGCCGAGCTGGATTCCGTCAAAGAGGCCAGAGCTGAGCTGGAATCAAAGATTGATGCCCTGGATATTTTAATCAATAATGCCGGCATCTCTGGTGAGCAGCCTCAGTCATTTTCTACCGGCGACATGGCTAATTTACGCAATCTGTTTGATACCAATTTTTTCGGCACGGTTCAAACAACGCAACAATTCCTGCCGCTGTTGAACAAGTCGGCTCAACCCGTGATTGTTAATGTATCGAGCGAAGTAGGCTCGTTGACCCTGCATGCGAGTGAAGGCAAAAGTCCGAACTGGAATTTATACAGTGCGTATGGATCAACCAAAACAGCCCTGAATGCTTTTACTATTATGCTGGCGAATGAATTGAGAGGAACCGCATTTCGGGTAAACAGCGTGACACCTGGCTATACCGCTACCGACCTCAATCAGCATAAAGGACTCAAAACGGTAGAAGAAGGGGCAAAACCAATCATACGTATCGCGACTCAACTGGATAGAAGTGACACCGGAAAATTTTATAAAGACACCGGCGAAGTACCCTGGTAGGCTAATCTTTTCGGGTGTCGTTAGCCCGCTTACGTAGTCTCATCAATAACCCTACAGTAGCCATGTCAAGTGTTCAGCGCATCAAATCCGTCAGCGAGTTTCACCGACTCAGAGGCCTGCCCAAACCCGAACATCCACTCATCAGCGTGGTGGATTACAGCGCCATCCAGCGTACACCAGACATGAGTTTGGTAAGCTGGGTGCTGGATTTTTACCAGATTTCCATCAAACGGGGCGTGTCTGCCAAGCTAAAATACGGCCAGCAGGAGTATGATTTTGATGAAGGTGTCATGTTTTTCATTGCCCCTGGCCAGGTATTCCGTATTGAAGCCGATCCAGACCCGAGCAGTCAGCGTTCGGGTTGGATGCTACTGATTCATCCGGACTTTTTGTGGAATACGCCCCTGGCCAGGACTATCAAACAATATGAGTATTTCGACTATTCGGTGGCAGAAGCTCTGTTTCTCTCAGATAAGGAAGAGACAATCAGTAACACCATCATTGAAACAATCCGGCAGGAGTATCATGCCAATATGGACAAATTCAGTCAGGGAATTATTATCTCCCAATTAGAAACCTTACTGGGCTATGCCGAGCGTTTTTATCATCGTCAGTTTATCACCCGAAAAATAAGTAACCATGCGATTCTGGAGCGTTTGGAAAATGTGCTGACGGATTATTTTCGCCAGGGTGAGTTGCTAAAAAGTGGGCTACCCAGTGTTCACTATTTGGCTGATGCCCTGCATGTTTCGCCCAAGTATTTAAGTAGTTTGTTAAAAGTGCTGACTGGGCAAACCGCCCAGCAGCACATTCATAATAAGCTCATTGAGCGGGCGAAAGAGCATTTGTCCACCACCGACCTTTCGGTGGGCGAAATTGCCTTTGCTCTGGGCTTTGAGCACCAGCAATCCTTCAGTAAGCTATTTAAGGCAAAGACTCAGCTTACCCCGTTGGCGTTCCGGCAATCGTTTACCGAAAATTGACTATGGCTCTGTTCCAGCTGTTTCTCTGTGATCAGGTCGGCAAATCGTTCGGCAACGGGTTGAACAGTTGAAGGCTGTAATCCTCCAAACGGATGGGTCAGTCAAAAGGATAGCATCTTAAAAGTAAGCAGACAATCCCAATCAGCCCAATAGATATCACAGGCAATCAGTGTAGCAAAGCAGCATCGGCATCCTGTTGAACCTCAACCTGTGTGCGGATCGTTCGGCGGCCCACCAATAATACCAGTAACGCCAGTGTAGCCGCTCCTGCCATGCCAATCACCATAGGTATAGCCGAAGGTACCTCGAACATACTGATGAACACGGAGATCAGGGTGCCCATGCCCATTTGTAGAGCGCCCATCAAGGCCGAGGCACTACCGGCGTTTTTGGCAAAAGGAGCCAGCGATAAGGCCGCAGCATTTGGGTTTGTATAGCCGATGCAGCAAAGGTATAGAAACAGAAAAATAATGGTGGTCGAAAGAGTCAGCCAGCCCGCTAGTGCCACGGCTAGAAATGTCAAACCAACGATAGACTGACAGATCAACGCCACATTAACAATCTGTTCACTCTTGTAACGTCGGAGTAGTAGAGTGTTTACCTGACTTGACCCGATGAAACCGACAGAAAGAAAGGCGAATATCCAGCCATATACTTTTTCATCGGTATGAAACACCTCCATAAACAAAATTGGCGAGCCGGAAACATAAGCAAAAAGGCCCGAAAAGGCGATGGCACTGGTGAAGGCATAGGTATAAAACTGCGGTTCACGTAGGACCTGCCAGAAATTAAGTAAAATCGGTTTTGGCTTCAGCGAAATCGACGGGTCGGGTTTATACTTGGCAGGCAGCCAGAAAAAAACGGCGATCAAAATAGCGACTCCCATCCCCATCAGAATAACAAATACGGCTTGCCATCCCAACGCAGCGGTAACGTACCCCCCAACCGTTGGCGCGATCATTGGCGAAGCGCCCACCACAAGCAGGAGAAGAGAAAATACCTTCGCATTGTCTTTCACCGGAAACAAATCGCGCACCATAGCTACCGAGGCTACCGCTGCCGCACAGCTTCCTATGGCCTGCACAACCCGCATGAAAATCAGACCGTCAATACTTACCGTCAAAGCACAGCCGGCCGAGGCTAGTATGTATACAATCAGGCCGATGTATAACGGTTTTTTTCGGCCAAAGCGGTCGAGCAATGGGCCATACAGCAATTGCCCTAACGAAATACCAATGAAAAAGCCGGACAGGGACAGCGAAACTTTTGCCGCCGTGGTATGCAGATCTTTAGCAATGGCGGGAAATCCCGGCAAGTACATATCAATAGAAAACGGTCCCAGCGCCGTTAGGCTACCCAAAATCAGGATAAGAAAGAAATAAGTCTTTTTGGACATCGAGCGTAAAAGCGGTGAAAGCAATCGGAATGGGTTGGCTGACCTAATGGCCAGATAAAGAAGCAGGCTATTTTACCCAATTCAGACCTATTCTTTATACACAAGTTCGGGCTTAATAATTTCCGGAATGCTCGGGGATTATTTCAGAATCAGAATTGAACTTGCTATTTATTACTGGACAGTAAGATCATCCTTAATTTTGTACTCAGCTTAACCTAGCAAATCCTGTTTCCTTTGTACATTTGAGGTACTACCCTCAATATAATCCATTTTATGACTGGTATTAAAAACTCCTTACACGCCTTTAAACTCTTTTTCTGGGGACTTGCAGGCATATTCATTACAAGTATTTCGCTAGCTCAAACGACAGGCACGGCCCTTACGCTCGGTGGTAAAACAATTCATACCGTTGGTAAACTACCCGCAGTAGGAACGTCTATTAAAGATTTCACCCTGACCGGTGTTGATCTTAAGGATAACACGTTAGCCGATTATAAAGGCAAATATGTGATCATGAATATTTTCCCCAGTGTGAATACGGGTGTTTGCTCCAAATCGGTACGAAAATTTAATGAAGATGCGGCTGGCCTAAAAAACACCACCGTGCTCTGTATTTCTAAAGATCTGCCATTTGCGCAGAAGGCTTTTTGTGGTGCGGAAGGCATTAAAAATGTAGTGATGCTTTCTGATTTCAGAACAGATTTTGGCACTTCTTATGGCGTTCAAATTGCCGACGGACCCATGAAAGGCCTGTTAAGTCGTGCGGTAATCGTCGTTAATCCGGAAGGGAAAATCGTTTACGAACAGCAAGTACCTGAAATAGGGCAAGAGCCTGATTACGCTGCCGCTATTGCAGCCATCAAGTAAGGTCCAGACTAAATTTCCGTATTTTGTGGAACTGTTATGGTGGGCCACTAATCTCGTTTAAACAGGCTCAACGGTTCACCATAACAGGGTCAATTTCACAGGTGATCGCCCCTACCGACAAGCGTTTCGGCCACATTGAAAACCGGTAATATCCTTACCCTGAACATAGAATTCGGTTTGCATCAGGCTTAGAAACTCAAAATCCCGCTCTGGCTTGTTTGAAGCTATTAACCATAAGGTTCAAGGGACTCCTCTGGCTATGATTTGATTACGACGAATGCCATGCCTGGCACATCAGGGCTTCCCAGCTTTGTTCAAGCACTAGTTCAATATGAAGAAAGAGCTACTAAATTCATCTGGTACAGCTAGTATTTTCCATTTTCACAAAACGTTGATCGAACGGTATGGCGCTGGTACAACCCGAGCATTGGGGTGGCAGAAAATTGAAGGCCAGTGGATGCGTTTTGAAAAATTAAGCCAAATAAGTGATTTAAGCGGGCACTCTGTGCTAGATGCCGGATGTGGGCACGCAGATCTTTTCCCCTTTTTAAAGAAAAGGTTTTCGTCAATTACTTACTATGGATGTGAACAAATACCTGAATTACTCCAGATAGCTACCCGACGATACCAACATGAGAATAATGTAGTCCTATTACAGGGGAACTTTCTCGATACAACGATGCCCATGACCGATTTTGTGTTGGCTAGTGGATCACTTACTTATCGGCATAGTGATGACGAGTTTGTTTACAAGGCTATTGAAGCCCTGTTTGCCAAATGTCGTATCGCCTTAGGATTTAACTTATTGAGTGGAGGTGTGGAACCGAACACGCTGCTGAGGGCTTACACTCCCGATGAGATACTTCAATTTTGTCAGACCCTATCAAAAACGGTGCAACTCCAGGTTGGCTATTGGCAAGATGATTTCACCGTTTTCCTATACAAAGAATGAAGGCAGCCTCCTTATGCAGCTAAATTAGTTTGGACAAAATTAAGGTGTAAAGCCACTCCTTGACTAAACCGAATTGCTTATCCCTGAAAGCAATCACCACGGCCCGATCGAAAAATTAGCTGTTGCTAAAACGGCCAATCACCCCCGCTTGATTAAAAATAGACTGATCTAGTTAAGCCCAGATTTGTCAAGCTATTTCATAGCTGACGCCGTTAGGATGGTCAATTATATAACAATCTTCTGCTTAAGAACGTCTTTCTTATGCCAGTGTCGCTTCGTCACTCCTCAACGCTGCCCAGAAGATGATTTTTCCTAGCCTGTCCAGACTGATCTTACTACTACTAATTACCAGGCCATTATTTTTTCAGCCCGCCAAAGCCCAGATCGATACCTTATTTCGGCTTAGTCCCGATCTGCGGATTTTTCGTCTGTTTCAGCAGCAGGCGCCTTATTACTCCATTGGGCATACGCCCTATCTGAAGAACGCGCAGGATTCAGCCCGCGTATTCGCCCAACTCGATCGGCTGGCCACCTTTGCCCAAAATCAGGATGACGACCGTCTGTTCTGGACCGTACAACTTCATAAAATCCTGTGCCGGCATGAACTGGTTAAAGCAATGGGCAAACTCTCTTCGGTTTTACTAGCCGCTCAGCCCTATATGGACCAGTGCCCGGTTCCCGTCGTTCAGGCCGCCTATTGGCACCATCGGGGTCGGTATGCCTATGAAACCCAACAATTCGACGAAGGATTTCGGTGGCTGCTACGGGCTCAGCAGACTTTTGAGCAGATTGGTTACGAGCACATTCCCGAAATTAACGACTACCTCTATAACTTGGGGGCAGAATATTATTTCTTTGGTGAGTACAAGACCTGCCTTCATTATCTACTGAGCTCTTTCTACTACCCACCCCTAGTCGAACGAATCGGGATTGCCGCTCACAATACGGTTGGTCTTTGCTACCAGCACCTCCATCAATATGGTAAAGCACAGGCGTACTTCTCCCAAACCCTGAGGCTGGCTGGTAAGCACGGAGACTCGGCCTATGTGGCCATTGCCAATTCGAATCTAGGCCATTTACTGCTGCTACAGAACAAGTCCAGGCTGGCCCTGCCCTATCTGTATAAGGGCTACCAATTTAGCTTTCAACGCAGACCTGAGTACCAGGTACCTGAGAATGCAGCCCTGACAGCCTTATATGTGGCTCAGGCCTTACTGAATCTGGATAGTACCCAGAAAGCCAGGACCTACCTTATCCACTCGACCCGATTGTTTACTAACCGCCCCTGGTCGGACTATGATCTGCAGTATTATCAGGTCCAGACTCAGTATTACAAAAAAATGGGCAACTTCTGGCTGGCGACCATCTATCTGGATTCACTCCGGGGAATAGAAAATTCTCAGCGGACCCTGTTCAATACCCGCCTGCTGGCAGCTAGTCAAAGTCAGGTTAACGCCGAGCGGTACCTGAACGATCTGCGTAGGCTGGAAGCTAGTCAGAGCAAGGCGGTGTTGGTACGCAATATGATCCTCCTTGCTGCGATGCTACTGATGCTGGTTGGAATCTATGCCTTTCGGCAAAATCAGCAGAAACGCTGGCAGGAAAAGCAGGTGCTACTGGCCCAACAGCAACGTGCGGAACAATTGCTAGCTCAATATATGGTTAACATTCAGGAGAAGAACCACCTTATAGACACCATTTCAGCCCAACTCGCCCCCGATGAGCTAACCCATCCAACACGACCATCCATTAAAAGTTTACAGAATCGGGTTATTTTGACCGAGGAAGACTGGCAGCAGTTCAAGGAACTGTTTGAAAATGTTTATCCTAATTTTTTCCCTGTTATTCTAAGTCGCTATCCTGACCTAACCAAAGCTGAAATCCGCCTGCTTGCCCTCTCCAAACTCCAGATCGACACCACTCAAATGAGCCGAATTTTAGGCATTTCACCCGAATCAATTCATAAAACAACGTATCGGTTGCGAAAGAAACTAGGAATCAGCGGCAAAATAAACCTAAACAACCTGTTCGAAGACGAGTCCACAACGCAATCTTGATAAAGTAGCGGTAATGACTTTATTGGCCTTCGCTAGACCTGTTGTTAGAATGGCTGCTCCTCCCATTTATAGCACCCCTCCGCTAAAGGCGGGATAGGCTTTCCTCGAACGCATTACCCCCATTCTAATCTGTTTTTTGCTCCATCTGGTTCGAACAGGACGATTACGTCAAGGGATTAGCAGGCTTTTAGCTTCAAGCGCTTGTCGGGCTTTGAGAAATTTTTCTGGCATGAATCTTCTCCAAGTTGAATCAGATCTAAAGGCCCCAGTCAAGGCAATGCCAAACTGATATTGTAGTAACGAAACAAAAAATCAGAGAACCACACTTAATCTCCTCTTAGGCCTATTTTGTAAACACTCCGTATGAGAATCGGTTAGGGGACTAGGCAATCAGGCACATTGGTTGCGCTCCTATTACCCATATATGGTTACTCAATTTCTGTTTGCCACTGGCATCGAAAATAGCAATCCAACCATTCAGGGCGGCACCTATCGCCAGGATGAATTAGCCAAATGCGGACACTACCAGCACTGGCAAACCGATTTCGACCTGGTCGAGGAATTGGGTATTCGCTTCCTGCGCTACGGACCGCCCATTCATACCACCTTTCTGGGCCAAGGAAAATACGACTGGGCTTTTGCAGACCTAACCTTTGGTGAGTTGCGTAAGCGTGATATCGTACCCATTGTGGATCTGTGTCATTTTGGGGTACCTGATTGGATTGGCAATTTCCAGAATCCCGATTTTCCCGCTCTTTTTGCGGGCTATGCTCGCGCGTTTGCCCAACGCTTTCCCTGGGTTCAACTTTACACACCCGTCAACGAGATGTATATCTGTGCTGAATTTTCGGCTCTATATGGCTGGTGGAACGAGCAACTCAGTACCGATACTGCTTTTGTGACGGCCTTGAAGAATATTGTCAAAGCGAACGTACTAGCCATGAGTGCTATTCTGGAAGTAAGACCTGATGCCTTGTTTATTCAGAGCGAGTCGTCGGAGTATTTCCATGCCGAAAATCCGGCGGCTATCAAACCTGCTGAGATATTGAATGCCAAACGCTTCTTATCTCTTGATCTTAATTATGGGCGTCGGGTCGACTCGGAGATGTACGAATATTTGATGGACAATGGCATGACTCGTGAAGAGTATCATTTCTTTCTGGGTAATAGTCTGAAGCAGTATTGCATTATGGGTAATGATTATTACCAGACCAATGAACACCGGGTAGCTGCCGATGGTAGCACGCGTGCATCGGGTGAAGTATTTGGCTATCATGTCATCACGCGCCAGTATCATGACCGGTATCGTCTACCAGTCATGCATACCGAGACGAATCTTTGGCAGGGCCCCAACGGCGACGAAGCTGTGAACTGGCTTTGGAAAGAGTGGGCCAACGTCCTGCGGGTACGGAATGATGGCGTACCCATGATTGGTTTTACCTGGTATTCCCTGACGGATCAGGTCGACTGGGATTCGGCGCTACGGGAAAATAATGGCAACGTTAATCCGCTTGGCCTATGTGATCTTAATCGTCAGATTCGCCCGGTCGGTCAGGCCTACAAGCAACTTATCAGTGACTGGAAGCAAGTGCTGCCAGCCCAAAGTGTTTGTCTTGAGGTACCTATTGTGATGCCCAGTGAAAGCAATCAGCCGTGGGCCTACCAGAAGCAAACCGAGGCAAAGCAGGCTCGTCAGCGTGTAGCTGATGCCGTTTCTAAAGACAATCAAACAATTGAATAGAACCTCATACGATTTCAGGAAAAAGTAGCCATCGTGACGGGGAGTGGTAGTGGACGGGGAGCGTGCTTGTATTGGCCCGGATAGGGACAGTTGGCGGCTTACATTGCACTAAAGTAAGAATTAACAGGAGGCAAGCACAAATTCGATGAAACGCCTATAGTATAACTATTCATTATGTTACTTGCCCTTTGTCTGCAATAGGCTTGTTTGAACGATTCCATACACCAAACCGTATACCACTAAAAACGAATAACCCCTAACAGTTGAAAACTCGAACAAGTTAGTAGAAGGTTTGCACAGAATATATGAACTTAGGTCGGTAGCAGACTTTGAATTTAGCCCCTAATTACAAAAAAGGGTTACTTCAGGAGATTCGAGTAAAGCAGCCACAATAGTCTTCCATCATTTTTCTACTTTTACTTAGCTCTATACACCAAAAGTGGGCAGATGAGGTTTTACATTTCACCTAAATGCGCTTATATAATAGAGTGTGATGGTTTTCGATTGAATTTAGAGGAGCTTGGTTCAGCCTTTTGGGAATATAAAGTAGTTTTAGTTGAATTGGGCATAACTAATTAGGTTTACAGAGCTCTTCTTCTTTTTACTACGTAGGACATCATTAGTTCACTATACATCACAAAAGGTTATAAAAATAGTTTACCACTATCCTCTTGGAAGATTTTATGCTTGATAAGCTGATCAATTCTGTCACTAATGATAGCGCGGAATTCAGCACTTAAGGCTTTGAAACCGAGTAAAACACTAACTTCTTTCGCGGCTTCTTCACGGGTAAGCAACCGAGCTAGCCGTGTTGTGTATTCAAGAGCTAAATCAATCTCGGCAGGCGGAATATTAGCCACCTTTCGTGTACCAACTGGAGCATTTTCATCTCGTACTCGAACTTTAACTGGTACATCAATCATTGATATGAATAGACCTTCCTGCTTAATTAAACGCTCTCTGTAGAGTACTTCTACACCCTTCAATACCAATGAACGAAATTTATCTCCAGCTTTAGCCCAACCCCATTGCTCACGCATTCGAGTGATTAATTCATCAACATGCATGGGGGATTCAACAGTTAATATTTTTTGTGCTAACGTACTTATTTGCCCAGGGTTAAGTGCATATGGATCCTGATTTGGAATCCACATCTTAGGGGCCTCAAGATAAGGAATTGTAAAAGACTGACTTTCTTCCTGTTTACGGGTCAGATGAAAAATATTGAGTTCTTCTTCTGGTTTAATGATGTCAATTTGGTCTGCGTTGGTAAGGAAAGCTAATGCTTCATCATAGGCGGCCTTAATTTTAGCTATTTCCTGCTCTTTTTTTCGAAAAAAATCAATTCCCCACAAACGATGTATTATCCAGCCCTGCGATTCAAGAATAGATTGGCGGAGCCGGTCTCGTTCTCTAGCTGAAGGAGATGAATGATAAGCAACACCGTCACACTCAATGCCTATAACATAACGCCCTTTACGTTCGGGATCTACAATAGCCAGATCAATAAAGAAGCCTGCTATGCCGACCTGCGTATGCACTTCCCAGCCGAAACTTGATTCGAGGGCTTCTTTGACTGCGTCTTCAAATGGACTTCCAGTTGGGCGATCGCTCTGTTGGGCAATATCCAACTGACCTGTACGTGTATAGTGTAGAAACTGCTTTAGGCCTGCTATCCCTTCACCAGTTGTAGGACTAAGTTCAATGTCTTGATCTGTAATAGAGGCAAAGACTTCGCACCGTTTTCGCGCACGAGAAATAAGAACATTTAGTCGCCGTTCTCCTCCTTGCCGATTAAGAGGCCCAAAATTCATACCTAGTTTCCCATTTGCATCATGACCATATCCAACAGATAGAAATATTACATCTCGCTCGTCACCTTGAACGTTTTCCAGATTTTTAATGAAGAAGGGTTCATGAGGATATAAGCTGAAGAATTCTTCACATTGAGGAGTTTGACGGCGTAGATATTCTACCTCATCCTGAATGGCTCGCTGTTGAGCCATAGAGAAAGCAGCCACACCTAGGGTTTGATCAGCGTGATTTAGAGCATGGTCAATAACTGCTTTTGCTACTTCCTTTGCTTCAATTTGGTTGGATCGTGTATTTGATCGATCATAGACTCCTGCAACAGGGTGCCAAACCAGTCCTAGACCGGCATTCTGTTTCCAAGGACTGGGGACTACATAAAGTTTATTTTCGTAATAACGCTTGTTCGAGACAGCAATTAGCGAATGGTGCTTACTTCGATAGTGCCATCGAAGCAGTGTATCTGTTAATCCTCGTGCCTTACCGAGCGAAAGAATGCTTTCCATTTCTTTCGCCTTCACCAATCCAGCATCTATATCTTCCTCATCTGTATCTTGATTTCCATCATTAGATGTTAGCTTAGAAAAGAAATTACTGGGTGGAAGCTGTTTATCGTCTCCAACAACGACAATCTGGCGACAACGAGCAATAGCCCCAAGTGCATCCACCGGCTTTACTTGACTTGCTTCGTCGATCACTAACAGATCAAATTCAATCTTACCAGGTTCGAGGAATTGAGCTACAGATAACGGGCTCATCATAAAAACCGGTTTAAGATCCTGAACTACTGAGCCCGCTTGGCTCAATAACTGGCGAATTGGTCTATGTGAACGTTGTCGATTTACTTCCCCTAATACTGTTCCTATAGCACCAATAGGCCGTTTAGGAGGTATATGTTGATAGTGTTTAGTTAGGACGTTGACTTTGGCAAGGTCAAGTCTCTGAAGGTCAGTAGTTTTAAAGTGCTTTATCTTTAAATTATGAAGGTTGCCATTAAAATTAGCTAATTCCGAATCTAACTGAAAAATCTTGCCTAATTGCTGCTGAGCAATAATGCGCCGAAATGAATATAGTACCTGTGATACAGGGATTTTACCCTGATCCATAAGTACGACCAAAGGAGAGATTGGACTAGCTTTACCCTTTGCTAGTTCACACTGATAAGATACCCAGTCAGGTAAATGATCTAAATTGTCTCCCCAAATAGCCAAAATCGACCGACACGCATCAAGAGGGGCATTCATTACTTCCATCCCATTTAAATAGGGTGTCATGGAAATGGATAACGTTGTCTGAAGTTCTTGCCAACGTTTTTGATAGTCAGTTAATAGGGACTTAAGACTTATAGTATCATTAGCTGTTTGGCTAATATCAACAGTTAATGCAGCCGTGCGCTCAGTAGCATCATAACCATTTGCACTTAATAGCTCAATCCATTCAGCAATTGACACCAATTGTTGACCTATGCCTTCTTCTTCCCAAAGGCCCCCAAATGCCTGTTGGCCTAGAGTTTGTTTAGACTGAAGTTTTTGATACGCTTGCTGCCCTTCAATTACTCGATTAACGAGTAATAACTGTTCATTAATATCCGAGGGGAATGCAGTTTTTAGAGCAGTAGTAACCTCTTTTATAGCTTGTCGATAGCTACTAAATAGAATTTTATACCATTTCTTTCCATGTAATTCAAGCTGCTGATAAACCATGCTCCAATCGTGCTGCCAACACTTTGGCTGGACTTGGTTTTGTAGCTGAACTGCAATTTGATCGAATGTTTGTCTCGTCTTTACAATTGATAAAACTGCCTTAGGAGCTTGGTCCCAGATAGGTTGATTGATCGACTCAAATTTATCTATTGGCCTTTTACCAGCGATTTCAGCCAGTGCTTGTAGCCATATAATATTATTTGGTGTTAAATTAGTAATGTTTACTTTTAGGGCGTTGGCTAATCGAATTATAATCTGGATTTGAGTATCAATATTATAAATGAGCTGGCTGATAGTTTCTTTTATACTTTGTCTTTCCAAGCCAGTATATTGTGTAAGGGAAACACCCCTCCATGGATGCGTCGATAAATTACCAACGACTTCTAGACGCGTCGTTAATTCATTCAAGAAAGCCTCTTGAGCCCTAATATTCTGGCGAGTCCAATGCTCTGCATCTGGGAAAGAGATTATAGTCTCTTCGCCTTGGGGTAAGCCGTAACGAGTTAGTACACTGATATGATCGAATGCAGATTGATGATTAGACGATATAGTATTGTGTAATCGATCTGGGTGTTGATTAAGATGCAAGCGTTGGCTTGTTAGTATTTCATTTAGCTCTTCCAATCCTTGTGCTGATGGATTACCTAACTCCCAAGTTGCTTTCAATTCATTTGCTACAGTACTCTTACGAGCCTTATTAGAGTGTAATTCTAAACAAAGTACACCCAAGCCTTCACGCTCTAACCTTTGCTTAACTACTTCTAAAGCAGCTAATTTTTCAGCTAAAAACAATACCTTTTTGCCGTCTAATACCGAAGTAGCAATTATATTGGTAATTGTCTGGCTTTTACCAGTACCTGGAGGACCCTGAATAACTAAGTTATGACCTTCGCGAACTAACTCAATGGCAATAGTCTGAGAGCTATCAGCATCTACAACATGATCAAGTCTGTTGGCAGGAATCCGATCATCTAATCGCTTCTGGTCAGTCCAGCTATGTATCTGTTCAGAAGAATAAGTATCGACATTAGGTGCTAGCAACCTGCGAATCAGATCTTGCTTAAGTGGTGAGTTTTCGTCAGGCCAAGACGTTGCGTCCAAATCTTTATACTGAGATGGTCTAATAAATCGGCACAGTGAACTTGCTTAACTTGCAAGAACATGCAGCCA
>NZ_BAAHBI010000051.1:0-66029 GCF_054776755.1 Spirosoma litoris
GTTCGCACCTCAAAATTCACACAGCTTTGGGGATTTTCCGTAAAGTTTAAACAGCCTCGTTATTATCATCGTTGGATTAAACTTGGAACATTGAACCTGAAACAAAAAATTATCCAGGGAAACTGACTTTCCCCATCGAAACAGTTGGTACGCCTTGTCTATCTCCAAATGAGGTTTTTCCTCCTGCCAGACTTTCGTTCGCCAGTACAGCAAATAAAACAGCTTCTTTCGCATCGCCACTGATACCCAGATCGTCTGTACGCCCAAATACACAATTAGGCAGCATTTTTTGGAGAGCTTCGGTTAGCACGGGATTATGCATTCCTCCCCCACTCATATAAACTTGATAGGTTTCCCCTTCCTGCATTACACGTTTACTAGCATCGACAATAGTATCGGCACTAAATTGAACAAGCGTAGCCATTAAATCGGCGCCCGATAAGCCAATGGTTTGGCTACGGCTTTGTGCCTCTTCTACGTAAGCAGTGTTGAAAACTTCAGGCCCTGTTGTTTTTGGAAATGGAGCCTCGAAAAAAGGGTTTATTTTTAAAGCGCTCAGCAATTCAGCGTTTACCTGCCCCTGGGCCGCAAATTTCCCATCTTCATCATACGGCTTGTTAAGCAATTTTCGGGCATAAGCGTCTAAAATCGTGTTCCCAGGCCCTGTATCGGTTGTAAAAACACGGTTAGCGTCTTCGTCGGCGGGTAAATAGGTAAAATTGGCAATACCACCCATATTGAGCAGAAGACGGTTTTCACCTTTTTTAGAAAACATAAAATAGTCCCCATAAACTGCTAAAGGAGCCCCCTCGCCACCGTGTGCCACATGTTTCTGCCGAAAATCACTGAGGGTAATAACACCCGTTACTGCCGCTACGTGATCACCGTCCCCAATCTGAAGGGTCGCATTTGGGAACTTATCGCGTCGGTGCTGACTTTTGGGTGCATGATATACCGTCTGACCATGACTGGCAACAATATCGACCTCGTGAGGCTCGATGCCCCAGCTACGCAGACAGTCAAGTATCATTTGTCCGTGTAGCCGTCCGATGTATGGATTGAGCAAACACAGCTGTTCAAATTCAATTTCTGTTTTGGCAAAGATGGTACGAATGTCGGCCTTCAACTCATCATCATACGGCACCGTAGAAAATCGCTCAAGTGTGACAAAAGTATCGGGACCAGAGTCAGAAATACGACACAGGGCAATATCAAGGCCATCGAGTGAGGTACCCGACATCAGACCAATAATTCGACGCTCGGGTTTCTGCGCAATATGATATAACTGTTGAATTTGTGAGTTCATTTTAAATTAACGGTTCCTGATTTATCGTTTACAGATTATCTCAAATCGAGTAGTTGGCCAACTTGAATCAGCAAACTACCGAAAATCCTGACGAGGAACCGCCTAAACCACACACTAAATAACACATGGATTTCTGGGGCGACGAGCAATTTTCCTTCTTTGAAAACATTCTGTTTTCAGCATTAGGTCAATCCGTTGATGTCATTGAAGCCCAGTTTCTATCGGGGGGAGATATTAATACGGCGGCTCAGGTATTTTCGTCGGCAGGGATATTTTTCATTAAATGGAATCATGTCGACAATTCTGCTGTGGGAAGCCCCAGCATGTTTGAATCCGAGGCCTGGGGGCTCGATCTACTCCGCCCAACTGGCGCATTTCAAATTCCGCAAGTGATTGGGCATGGCCATTATCAGGGAAAATGTTATTTGATTCTGGAATACATTGATTTCGGAAAACCGGCCAAAACGTATTGGGAAACACTTGGTCAGAAGCTAACCATCTTACATTCTCACACACAGCCCCAGTTTGGTTTACATTTTGACAACTATATTGGATCATTGCATCAGAACAACAAGCTTACGGACAATGGCTTCGATTTCTTTTTCGACCACCGGTTGTTGCCTCAGGCAGGCTTAGCGTTCTATAAAGGTTTATTGTCCAAGCAAGCCTACGATGCCTTGTTTCGTTTACGAGAGCGCTTACCCGATCTTATTCCTGACGAACGACCAGCACTGCTTCACGGTGATTTATGGTCGGGCAATGTGTTGATTAACGAAGAAGGGGCTCCTGCTCTCATTGATCCTGCTGTTTATTACGGGTTCAGAGAAGCAGAACTCGCTTTTACCAAATTATTCGCTGGATTTGATGAGCGCTTTTACGATGCTTATGATGAAGCATTCCCCCTACAAAGCGGTTTCAACGAACGCGTATCCATCTATAATCTCTATCCACTACTCGTTCATTTGAATCTCTTTGGCTCGGGTTATGTTAGTGCCGTGGAACGAATACTGAAACAGTTCTAAGTTTATGGTATTTGGTTTACAGTGGCGCGGTGCTATCTGATAAGAATAAACAGAGATGACAGGCCGCACCGCGCCACCATAAACCGAATACCATAAACCGAATACCATAAACTATGTCTATGGAAATTACCTCTTTTGAGCAATTCGAGTTGAACCGCCAGCTCCTTAATGCTGTAGCAGAACTCGGCTATACCGAACCAACGCCTATTCAGCAACAAACGATTCCGTTGAGTTTAGGCAATCATGACGTATTGGGCATTGCTCAAACGGGTACGGGAAAAACAGCGGCTTATTTACTGCCGTTGCTCATGAAAATAAAGTATCCGCAAGGAGAGGCTCCTCGCGCTCTAATCCTTGCGCCAACACGCGAATTAGTCATGCAGATTAATGAAGCGGTGAGCGAATTAGGAAAATATACAGGGTTACGGCATCTAGCGCTTTATGGCGGTTTAGGTCCCAAAACACAGATTGAGACGCTCAAAAAAGGCGTTGACCTGTTAGTGGCTACGCCTGGCCGCTTTATGGACCTGTACAGACTAGGTGAGATTGTAACAAAAAATATTCGGACGCTGGTACTGGACGAAGCCGATAAAATGATGGATATGGGCTTTATGCCCCAAATCCGTTCAATTCTGGAGATTATACCTACCAAGCGGCAAAATTTACTCTTCTCAGCAACATTTGGCGGACGAGTAGAACGACTGTCTGCTGAGTTTCTGGAATCACCCGTCAAAGTAGAAGTGACCCCTCAGGCTTCAACCGCCGAGATGGTTAGTCAGGTTATTTACGAGGTCCCTAATTTTCGCACCAAAATCAATTTGCTCGATTACCTGATCAGTAAAGATGCCTTTCAGCGAGTTATCATTTTTGCCCGAACGAAAACCACCGCCGAGAACATTTATAAATTTCTGGCACGTAAAGTGGTAGAGACCGATAAGATCAGGGTGATTCATGCCAACAAAGGTCAGAATACGCGCATCAACGCCGTGGATGCATTTAAAGAAGGCAATGTTCAGGTGTTGGTAGCTACAGACGTGGCTGCCAGAGGTATTGATGTCGCCGAGGTGAGCCATGTTATTAATTTCGACTTACCACTGATCTATGAAGATTATGTACACCGGATTGGCCGTACGGGCCGTGCCAATCATACAGGGGCAGCAATTACGTTTCTGACCATGGCTGAAGAATATCATGTTCAGAAAATTGAACGGATTATCCGCATGAGCATTCCTCGTGAGCCGTTACCTGCGAATGTTGAGGTTGCAGAAACTCCTTTCGATGAACAACAAGCGATGCTCCGTGAAGTTGATGAGCAGCGCCGAAAAGAAAACCCAGAGTTTCAGGGTGCATTTCACGAGAAGAAAGCAAAAAATCTGCCCCCCGGCAAAGCCCGATCAATCGCTAAAGCCAAGGAAACGGGTGCTAAAAAGCCTGTTTCAAGCACTACGTGGTCACGCTCTGGTGGAGTTAGCCATAAAGCTGGCGGAGCAAAGCGATCTGGATCACGAGGAGGCCGGCGCTAATTTGCAGATAATGCACTAATTTGGATACTCCTTTCGTTTTACCAAAGCATGTACCCCAGGTATATTGATTTACTATGAGCGTTCGGTTTAGTCTGATACAGTGTACTTTAGTTGTGTTACCGTTTTTTGCGGCTGCCCAAACTAAGCAGTTCATTACATCGGTACGATCGGGCGATGCAGTACAACACGCCAAATCGGTACACGAAAACCTGGAAGAGTCGATTCAGTCAACGGAAGCGGCTAATTCAGGCGGATCAGCTGATACAGGAGAGGCTGTCAATACGTTACCTCTTTTTGGCGAACGCCCTAAAACAACCGCTCAGATCGATGAAGAAATTCATTTTCTGAACGACTGTGACCGTAATTTTGCCACCCGAACCGAAGCCAGCACTTTCTTTGCTGCCCGAGGATGGGACTATATTGGTGATGGTCAATTAGACACAGCCGCTCATCGCTTCAACCTTTCCTGGTTACTTAATGACCGAAATGCCGATGCTTATTGGGGATTGGGTGTGGTTTGTTACCAAAAAAATCGGCTACCAGAAGCAATTCGGATGATGAAAAAAGGCATCGCCGTGGACGATAGTAACACGGTTCTAATGACTGACCTGGCAACGGTACAGATTAAACAATACCAGGAAAAACCGGATGAGGATATGCTGACCGAAGCCGAAGGGCATCTTCAGCGGGCCGTTTCGCTGAATCCCAATGCCCTATCTTATCAGAAGATTTCGATGATTTATTATTTAAAAGCAAGCTATCAGCAAGCGTGGGAGTATTTCCACCAGGCTCGAAATCTTGACTTTGCTTCGCTTGATTTAGGCTACCTCAATGAGTTATTAGCCAAAGCCCCCGACCCAAAAGGTGTGTTTAAATAAATAGTCGTTAGTGGACTGGCGACTCTCTATTGCAACTAACAATAGCTAGTTTTCCGTTTCGTTGTCTTCTACAACCTTTTTCTTCGATTGCTCAAAAGTGACTTTACCTTTTTCGTCCCATTCCGTAATAGTATACGGTTCGAATTCGGTATCCCACTGATCACTAGCATATTGAATGAGCTTTCGGCGCATCCGCCGACCACTTGGATTGATGGGATAATATTCTGTCCAACGGCCAACTTTCACGCCGTTATCATACTTCCCCTCTTCCGCTAACAGGCCATTTTCGTGAAATGCCATGTAGGTTCCCTTTATTTTCCCATACTCTTTGGGGATAATCTCCTTAATCTTATGGTGAGCCGAGTCATAATATACTAACTGAGATTCGGCGGGCATTCCCCAGTGCCACCGGGTTTTATCGACCAGCATAAAATTACCATCGTATTTCTCCCAGCGCCCATCTTTCATTCCCGCATAATAATAACCCTCCTCCACCAAATCGCCGTTCTGATAACGCTTATAGGGTCCATGCAATAGTAACCCGGTCCCCTCGTCCTTAACAATCGAGCTTGTCACACGAGCTGATTTCTGGTAATACCGAAATATCTCCCGAACATAAGCCAGTGGTTTAGCCGCATCATTATCACGCAGAACGTGAAACTCCTCAACAATAGTCCGGTCGCCACTGCCAAATTTCGTGTATGCCTTAACCATCGATAGGCCTTCATACTCCGTTTTTGACAATTTATTTTTGGATTTCCGGTCGGCCTTTAGTTTCTTTAATTGTTTAACCTTTAGCCCTAGATCGGGCATAATCCCAGCCACATAAGCGTCTTTCTGCTCTTTTAACGACGACATAGTTGGTAAACCAAGTGTTGTGAGCGATGAAGGCACCGATGAGAAAGGGGCAAATGGAGACGGGGCAGCCCCAGAAGGTGCCAACACGGGTTTCGAAGCCGTTGTCAGTGAAGAGGGTGCTGTGTTTACAGTTTGTGCCTGAACACTATATACCGTAAGACTAACAACGCCGAATAATAAAGTCGGTAACTTTAAGTCAAATGCAAACATAATATGGGGAAATGATTGATCCCTAAAGTTTGTTAGTTTTGCAACGCATTATAAAGACGTATTATTTTATCAACTCGTCCGCCTAGTAGTTGGCGGTTTACTTATAATCAATTCTTGTGGAAAAACAGGCTCGTATTTATGTTGCCGGACACCGAGGTATGGTCGGGTCGGCTATTATTCGTAAACTTCAAGAAGAAGGCTACACGACTATTATTACACGGACATCATCTGAACTAGATTTACGCAATCAGGAGGCAGTTGTTGACTTTTTCGAACAGGAGCGTCCTGAATATGTGTTTCTGGCTGCTGCTAAAGTTGGTGGCATTATGGCTAATAACACCTATCGTGCCGAATTTCTGTACGATAACTTGATGATTGAATCAAATATCATTCATCAGGCTTATAAAACAGGTGTTAAGAAATTGTTGTTCCTGGGTTCGTCTTGTATTTACCCAAAATTAGCACCGCAACCGCTTAAAGAAGAATATCTGCTTAGTGGTTTTCTCGAATCAACGAACGAGCCTTACGCTATTGCTAAAATTACGGGAATCAAACTCTGCGAAGCCTACCGAAGCCAATATGGCTGCGATTTCATTTCGGCGATGCCTACCAACTTGTACGGCCCCAATGACAATTACGATTTGAACGGTTCGCATGTATTACCCGCTTTGATTCGTAAGTTTCACGAAGCGAAAATCAATAACCAGCCAACGGTTGAAGTTTGGGGTACGGGTTCGCCCATGCGTGAATTCCTTCATGCCGACGACTTAGCTGATGCCTGCTTCTTTTTGATGGAGCATTATAACGGTGAGCTGTTTGTCAATATCGGCACGGGTGAAGATGTGACGATCAAAGAGGTTGCCGAACTTATTAAGGAAATTGTGGGCTTCGAAGGCGAGCTACGCTGGAATACGGACAAACCCGACGGTACGCCACGCAAACTGATGGATGTGTCCCGACTTCATGACATGGGCTGGAAACACACGACTGAGCTCAAAGAAGGACTCGAACGTACCTATCAGGATTTCCTGGCGAACGAGGTATTGTACGTAGAATAATCTTAACACATTACTAAATCGGGTATCGTAAGTGAAATAAGGTTAATTCCTGATTCACTTACGATACCCGATTTAATTTATGACTCCTAAAGTTTCTTAGCTGGATTGCCAAACACAGTAGCGCCAGCCTCAACATTCTCGACTACAACTGAGCCTGCTCCTACACGAGCCCCCTTTCCAATAGTAACTCCAGCAATTAGTGTGGCACCGGTTCCGATAAAAACACCCTCTTCAATCGTTACTCCACTGTTTACAATACTTCCAGTTCCAATCTGAACGTAATCGCCAAGTTTGGCCTGGCTTTCAATAATAGCACCCGATTGAATAATGCAGTGCTGTCCTATTTCGGCATAGGGGTTGACCACTACACGAGCAGCAATCAAATTACCGTGACCGATAGTGGCCATGATTGAAACGGTGGCCGTGTCATGAATAGCATTTACAGGTTGCACCTTCCGCCGTTCGTTCAGCATCTTCACAAGCCGTTTTCGCACACGGGTATCGCTAATAGCAACAAAGGCTTCGCACTTATGACCAATCAGCTTTAAGAAGCCATCGTCGTCCGTTTCGCCCAACACAGATATATCTCCGAATTCCTTTCCATGTAATTCTTTATTATCATCCAGTAGTCCATACACTACCACATTATTGCGTTGAAACAGGTCTAAAGCTGTCAGGCCCAAACTTCCTGCTCCGAAAATAAGCACCGGATTTTCCATTAGTTGTCGTTTGTTAAGTCAATATGAACCATTGCCCACTTAGAGCTATAATCTTGTCAATTTGGTAACACTGCGATAAATCTTACGTCACATGTGATGTCTAGTTTCGTTCATGCAAGTAAGCACTCAATTCCGCACAATTGTGCTCTCCGATATTCACCTCGGCACTGCTGGGTCGAAAGCAAAGGAGGCTACCGAGTTTTTGCGAAATTACTCCTGTCAAAAGCTTATTCTCAATGGCGATATCATTGATGGATGGCAGTTGAAACAGTACGGGACCTGGAAGAAAAAACACACTGCTTTTTTTAAAACGGTTTTACGACAAATCGTTCACTATAACACGAAAGTTGTTTACCTGCGGGGTAATCATGACGATTTTCTGGATCAGATAATGCCGCTCAAAGTGGGTAAGAATTTTTCGATTCGAAAAGATTATACCCTTACTTCCGGCGATAAAAAGTTTTATGTCACGCACGGTGATGTCTTCGATTCGATCACATCGCAAATGAAATGGCTGGCCTATCTGGGCGATATGGGATACACCTTTCTGCTCTGGGTCAACAAGTTTTATAATCATTACCGTGCCTGGCGGGGATTACCTTACTATTCGCTCTCCCAGCAGATTAAATCGCGCATCAAAAAAGCGGTAAGCTATATCTCCGATTACGAACAGAAACTTACCGAACTAGCGCGCGCCCGTTATTGCGATGGCGTTATCTGCGGCCATATTCATCAACCCGCCATTCGCGAGATCGATGGGGTCATTTACATGAATTCCGGCGACTGGGTTGAATCATTGAGTGCACTCGTTGAAGATCACGATGGCAACTGGAGTCTACTTTATTACACCATGACTTCAGCCGAAGACGATGAGGTTAGCTCGCCAGTTCCAGCAAGGCAATCCCCAAGTTCTCTTATAAACCGCTCCATTCCTGTACCAACAATTTAATTTCTCATTGCATTATGCGCGTATTATTCTTAGTACAAGGTGAGGGTCGAGGTCATTTGACACAAGCATTATCACTGGCTCAGATTTTACAGATGGCTGGGCATGAGGTTGTTGGGGCAATTGTTGGCGTAACTGCGGATCGGGATGTACCCCAATTCTTCAGTGAGAAATTTTCAGCGCCTATCACGCCTATTTTTAGTCCGGGGTTAGTTTACAACGCAGGTACAAATGCACTAGAGCCTGTTAAAACTACCTTACAGGCTATTCGCTACGCAAAACCCTTCTGGCGAAGTTTGGTAAAAGTTCGGGATATAATTGAAGCAGAACGACCAGATGTAGTTGTCAATTTTTTTGAGATGCTTGGTGGCATGACTTATGCGCTGCTACGCCCCTCCGCTCCGATGGTGTGTATTGCCCATCAGTATATGGCTTTCCACCCGAATTTTCAGCGCCCCAAAGGTCAGTGGTTATACCGTCAGGCCTTTAAAATAAACACCCGCCTGACTTGTTTTGGAGCCAGAGAATTATTGGCGTTATCCTTCGACAAACAAGCTGACGAGCCACGTCAGCGGCTACGTATTGTACCGCCTTTGCTCCGACAGGAGGTTACCGAATTGAGGCCCACCGTTGGCGATTTCCTGTTGGCTTATGTTACACAACCCGGCCTTAAGGTTGAGCTACTCAAAGCACACGAGCAGCATCCAGAAATTCGCATGGATGGTTTTCATTCGGGGATAACACTACCTGACCAACCAGTCGACGATACGCTCACCTTTCATGCTATCGATGGCAAACGTTTTGTCGAGTTTATGGCTCGTTGTAAAGCCATCGTTACAACAGCGGGGTTTGAATCGGTTTGCGAAGCCGCTTATTTGGGAAAACCGGCGTTGATGATCCCACAGGCAAACCATTATGAACAAGCTTGCAATGCCATTGATGGGCAACGGGCAGGCGTTGGCGTTGCTTCAGATCGCTTCGATTTAGATAAACTGATCAATTACCTACCTCAGCACGATAAACAGCTCAGCGAGCGTTTTCGAGCGTGGCATGCCCAGGGATACTTTCTGTTTCTGGCAGCTTTAAACCGAGCAGTTACTCCAACTAGTAAACCCTCATCAGGCGGATTCTTCCTGACACGCATGCGTCATTTGCTCCGCTCATAGTTTATAGAAAAACGTAAGTGGATCAGGGTATTTAAACTGGTAGTTCGTTGCCACTATTAATTTTTCGGGACTCACTACTTTATACGGAACTGGCTCGGCAGGCGTAACGAACGTAGGTAATTCATACCCAAAATCGGCGCAGCTTTTGCGGTAGATCGCTTCCCGCGTGGGGTGGATTGGCGAAATGGCATTGAACGTACCGCCTATTGGCTGTCGAATTAGCGCTATCAAAAGCGCCACGGCATCGTCGCGGTGGAGGTAATTTACGGGCGCCAAGCCGCTCTCTACTGTTCGTCCGGCCACATACTTTCCGGGAATACGGTTGTAGCCCACCAGGCCTCCGCTACGAACTATCGTAACGGATTTCTCTGGAGCAAGATTTTGCATCAATTGCTCAGCTTTGATGAACCCAGGCGCTGCCGATTGATTTGGTTCAACAACATCGTCTTCAACCACTGTTCGGTTAAGTTCTGGATAGACCGATGTCGAGCTAACGTAGATCACATGCTTTACCGGCGATTGCCGTATTGCCTGAGTTAAGTGCTCAATTTGCATCGGATGAAAATCATCTCCCAATTTTCCGGCTTTAGGTGGAATATTGACAACAAGCGTATCTGCCTGAAGCAAGCTCGCCAAATCACCAATAGGCTCTGGATTCAATTGAAGCAGATAAGCGTCAATAGCTTCCTGCCTTAATAAATCTACTTTTTCGTTTGTGGTCGCACTTCCTTTCACTTGAAATCCCTCGATCACTAATTGCTTTGCGAGGGGTAATCCTAACCAACCCAGTCCAATAACTGATATTGTTTTATCTTGCATACTATTTAGAAGCCAATACCAAACGTAAGGGTTCGAAGGTCCGGTCCTTTACCCACTTCGAATAAAGGATTTAGGTCATACTTCACAAAGAAATCAAAGCTTCGAATACCCAGATGCGCCACTAAACCATATCGGATGTTGTTCAAATAATAATCTGAATGCAGACGGTTTTTGCTCCCATCCGCTTCTTTGATTTTCCGATAGCTATCGAGACGATAATTCACATAGCCTCCCAAACCGATGTGGCATACTTTGCGACCGTCGCTATTGTAGAACGTTACGCGTGGGACAACGGGCACTCCAATGGTACAAACCGTCAATTTACTTTTTTGTAAATCCCGACCGGCATCGGGGAAGGCCACTCCTGTCGCCGTTTTTTCGACTATGTTGTTGCCTTCGAACATAAAATTGTTCCAAGCCAATTCAACACCGTAATACAGTTTAAACGACGCATATTTACCCCGGATAATCGTCGGCATTGCCCCTACAGATAACGCAAAATAACGTGATCCCAATGGCTGCAGATCATAGCCATCTTCAGGGTATGCAGGTAATGCACTTTGTTGAATGAAGTTGTTAAGCCCAAAACTTACTCCATAATCAAAGTTGCCGCCTTCTCTCCTACGTTTCGCTCGTTCAGACGTTTGCCTATCCTGTTGATCATTCTTGTCTTTCTGTGATTCGTATGGTTTTGTGGAATCGGTGTTTCCATTAATAATAACCGTCATCCCGTCTCTCTTTTGGGTCACAACGAGCACAGTATCTTTCAGGAAGCGGCCACCATCCTGCGAAATGGCCGTCGGCCCACCCGACACGGAGTCGAGTTTCATCCCCATTTCACGCACAATTTTATTCAGGTCGTAATTCGACAAAGCCTGAATACTTGCCTTGTCAGGTCCATAGATAACCAGACGTGTACGATTAGCAAACCGAATAACCAATGAGTCGGTGGGGCTTAATGGCTTGGCCTGAACTACCAATACCATTAATAATGAATGAAAGACAACGACAAAAAACAATCCCCTTTTCATTGTTTAGCTGATTTATCCTTATCAAGACTATGTTTTAGGCCAGTATAAGCCCGGCCAAGTAAACCCCGCTCATCATCGTTTGTATTATCCCCACGAGCGAATACCTCCCCTTGTTTAATGCGTTTTACCTGCTGCCACAACCCACCTGATTTTGTTTCTTTCTCAGGTTTATCAGCAGCAACCGATTTCTCTTCCACCGCCGTTCTAGCCGCTTCACGAGCCGCGACTAATGCTTCCGGCTCCGCAATTGTGACAACCAGAACCCGTTCTGCAGTTGGCGCAGGCTTTGTAATTGGCTTACTTTCAGCAATTTGCTCTATCACTGGTTGAACAGTAGGCTGAGTAACTTCCTGTTTTATGACTTCTGGATTTGCTTTATTATTGGCAGGACTTGTCTGTGCTAATACAGGCCGATCGGTTGCAATCGATAGGGGCTTATGGCTTGCTTTATGTGTATTAACTGGCACATTAGTCAACTCATGGCTCTGCTTATCGACTTCCGACGATTTATTTACCTGTGCGACTTGTTCAGTAGATCCACGCTGCTCTAGATTTAAGCGATCATTTTCCAGATCGGTCGATCTATTATCAACAGACGACTCCTCTTCAATCTGTTTTTGAGCAGACTTTTTCGCTATCGAAGTTGATTTTTTAGACTGGGTTGTTGCCACTTGTACGCCATTTAACGGCGATGTGCCACTCGATGGCAAGTATAGCCATCCAAATAAGCAGACAAGTAATAAACAAGCCGCAGCTGCCATGTAGCGTTGCATAGCAGGATTGCGCCAGAAGACTACTTTTGCCTCCTGTTTACCCTGGCCCATGCGAGCCTGTAGACGCGCAAAACCATCGTCGCTAGGTGGCAGAGACATGTTACCCAGCTTCCGGGCAAACAGATCATCAATGGGCTGCTTTTCTGGCTGTTTTTTCATAATATCCATGTTGGCCAACCTGTTGTTGTACTTTTGGCTCCTGTTCTAATTTCTTCAAATTTGCCTGTAACAGCATTCTCGCCCGACTCAATTGGGATTTCGACGTACCTTCGGAAATACCCAACATTTCGGCAATTTCTGCATGCGAGTACCCTTCAATGGCATAGAGGTTAAATACGGTACGATAACCGTCAGGTAATTGATTCACCATGCGTAGTAAATCGTTTTCATTAACCGCAGTATCTGCCCAGGCGTAATCTGGCTCAACCGTTACATCCTCAATTGGTATTTCCTGACGCCATTGTTTATTTTTTCGCAAAAACATAAGTGACTCCGTCACCATCACACGCCGTATCCACCCCTCAAAACTCCCATCCTCCCGAAACTGCTCAATCTTTTCAAATACGCGCATAAACCCATCGATCATCACTTCCTCAGCGTCGTCACGATTAGCACAATAGCGTGTGCAAACGGCAAGCATTTTACCCGCAAACCGCTCATATACGACCTTATGAGCGCGGCTTTCGCCCCGCTTTAAGGCAGCAATCAACTGCGCTTCAGTCGTAAAAAACGGTATTAGTCGGAGCATATTCGTTTAGGTTCACTAGCAAGATGCAAGATAATAGGGTGCAGGTTGCATGGCTACCAATTTTTTTTTGAGCATAAAAAAAGGGCTCTTAAAGCCCTTTTACATACTGGATACCGGCTACATAATGCAGCCAGATAACGCGCGATATTCGAAAATTAACGGGGGCGATAACAATCATAACTGGTATGATAACAGCCGCATATATCCATCCTGCCGGATCATGCCCCAGGTAGAATAATAAGAAGCCCAGGACTAAAGCTACTCCACCTGAAATGGCGTAACTAACATACATTGACCCTATAAAATAACCTGGTTCGACTTCGTATCGTAATCCACAGTGGGGGCAATGTTCATACATTTCATCGAAACCCTTCAGTGCGTAGAAGGGCTTTTTGAAAATCTTACCCTGCCTACATCTGGGACATAGCCCGTTTAACGCGGCCTGCAATTTCGATACGTCTTCCATGTTCTAGCTTACTGTTCCTGTACCATAGATAGCCAATGGAGGCAACAATAAGGTAAGGGGCCAACAACAAATATAAAATACCCACATTCAGATCAGAGGCCACCACGCTTCGGCCATTGCTAACCGTGCTTTCGACCGTGCCCCGGCACATGGCGCATTGAGCCATTAAATCAGGGGCAATCACCATCATGGTTATTACCAATAAAACTAGTTTCCAACTTCTCATATCTTTCTCCAGATTAATGCAAGTAATACGGCTTGATCATCAAATAAACTATGACTCCTGTAATGCTAACGTATAGCCAAATTGGAAAAGCATATTTTACTGTTTGCTTGTGCCGAGCTATTTGTCCACTCAACGCATAGTAAACAGCTCGTAATACAAACCAAACAACCACAACTGACAGCACGATGTGCGATATAAGTAGGAAATAATAAACCGGACGAATCCAACCCTGCCCGCCAAATGGAGTTGATTCATTTGTCAGGTGATAGAGCACATAACTTATTAAAAATAGCGACCCAAGCGTAAAAGCGGCCAACATCGTACGTTTGTGGGCCTCTATATTCTTTTGCTTGATAAAATAGAATCCCATTAACAGTAAGACCGTTGTCAGGGAATTGATAATGCCATTAATATGCGGTAAATAAGTTGTCCAGTCTCCTAAATCAACCTTCTGTCGAATACCAAGCAAAACAGCTACGGCAAGCGGTATGGCCAGCGCTAACGCGTTGATTACCCGATTTGCTTTTTGCTCCTGAACTGGTTGTACGGTTTGCATTTTTTCACAAATTTATTCTTTACTATAAATATCCAACAATACACGGATTTCCAGTACTAATCGGTCTACATCTTCCTTGTCAGTACCGTCGTAAAACCCTCTAACAATCCCTTCTTTATCTACCAACACCAACTTTTCGCTATGAATAAAAGTTTCGTCGGGTTTGCCTGCTTTAAGACCTGCATCCACGGTTGGAAGATAATAGCCGTGCATCGCCAGATTGTAAATGTCGGTTTTACTACCTGTCAGAAAATACCACCTGCCGGGGATCGCATTGTACTTCTGTGCGTATGCCTTTAATTGCTCAGGGCGGTCATGTTCGGGATCAACCGTATGTGAGAGAAAAATGATATCAGGATTATTGACAAAAATATCCTGCACCCGTGTAAGCTGAGAGGAGATTCGAGGACAGATTGTCCCACAACGCGTAAAGAAAAAGCTAGCTACGTAAATCTTATTCTTTACAATAGATTGGTCAATCACTTTTCCATCCTGATCGATTAATTTGAATGGGGGAATGTGATTGTAAATCGTATCGACTATTTCGCTGCCATCGGGCAACTTGACTTTCCCCATTAAGGGCTCCCCTCGGGTCGAGTCAATTTTGGGTAAATAACGGCCCAGCACATAATGATTCTGCGTACCAAACCGGAGGAAAAGATACAGCAAAGCCGGGACCAGCAGCGTAGCAAGCAGGATCCCGGCTTTTTGAATGGTTGTCATACGTTAATGAATGCCAAAAACTGCGTTGCCTATTGCTCCGCCTTCAGTTAATAAAGCAACCAGTAACCAAATGACAAAAACTATTGGAATGACAATTGCCCAGATCAGACTTTTTACCTCGTGCTTAAGGTGCATAAATTCACCAACGATATAAAAAGCTTTAACCAATGTCATCAATACGAAAATTGTTGTTCTTAATGTACCCGCTTTCATTAGGTAAGCCAGCGTAAACTCAAACGCTGTAATGACAGACAGGATTATGAACGTGCGCCAGATAAGGCCGGTATTAGCGGGTGGTATTTCGCCAACCTCGTGGGTCCCGTGTGAATGATCAGACATGATAGACAGTTATTATACCAGATAAAAGAACGTAAATACAAATACCCAAACCAGATCGACAAAGTGCCAGTAGAGACCTACTTTCTCAACCATTTCATAGTGACCACGACGATCATATAATCCTGTTGCTGTCCGATAGAAAATCAGGATGTTCAATACCACACCACTTAATACGTGTGTACCGTGGAAGCCCGTGATAAAGAAAAACAGGTCAGCAAAAGCAGGGGGGCCGTATTGGTTTTCGACAAGGTTAGCACCGAAAATGGTCCGTTGAATGGTTTGGCCATTTATGAGTTCGCTAATGGTTGTACCCGTTTCTGTTCCATGAATAAAGTGAGACCACTCCCAAGCCTGGCTTCCTAGGAAAGTGAATCCACCCAGAATCGTCCAAAGCATGTACTTTTCTACATCGGCACGATCCATCCGGTGTCCAGCTTCAACAGCGAGTACCATCGTAACGCTACTGAAGATAAGGATGAAGGTCATGATACCTACGAAAATCAGCGGAGCGTGTACGCCATGCAAGAAGGGTACTGACGCATAAACCATCTCGGGTGTTGGCCAGTATAAGTTCGAAAACTTAAATACCTCGCCGTAGATAGCTGGGTCCCAGGCGGGGTAGCTATAGCGAATTAAGCCATACGTGACCAACAAAGCCGAAAACGTGAATGTATCGGAGATCAGGAAGAACCACATCATCAGCTTGCCGTAGCTCACTTTCATTGGTTCAACCCCACCCATCCAGGTTTTCTTGTCGAATATTTGATCCGATTCGTGCGTCAGGGTATCGTGTGTTACAGTAGCCGCCATGCGTCTAAGAGATTATCAATGGAAATAGACTAAAAAGAAAAACAAATACAACCACAAAATATCTAAAAAATGCCAGTAAGCGGCCGCAATCTCAATCTGGTTCATGCTCTTGGCATGAATGCGAAGCCGAAAAGACGCTATTAATGCTACGACTAATACGACAAGGCCAGAGATTAGGTGGAACCCATGCAGGCCCGTAAAAATATACATGAATGACCCAGCCGGATTACCAACGAAGAAAACGTTTTCGTTAACCAAAGCAACCCAACCCTGAAATTGCATGTACAGGAAAACCACTCCAAGCACAAAAGTAATAGTTATCGCAATTTTCAGACTGCCAAAATTGTCTTTTTTTGCAGACAGATAAGCCCAGTGCATCGTCAGACTACTCGCAATCAATACAATTGAACTGTACTTAAATATTGCGGGTATATCATACTCCAGCCAGTTACCTTCGGCTCTACGAACCAGATAAGCACTGGTCATCGCGGCAAAAAGCATAATGATACTAACAATGAATAACCACAGGATAAACTTGCGGGGATTCATCGAGAGCGTTTCCTGCGGCTCTTCAACTAATGTAATGTCGTTTACTAATTCACTCATGATTTGTTGTTATACTTTATCTAATAGGTAAACAATCTGTACAACAGGCAAATACAACAATGATCCGAACATCATTTGTAAAGCTGCCTTATCCGTACACGTTCTCATCAAGTGAAACGTTTGTGCTAAGAACAAGATTCCGCCTAGCGTCGCAACTAAAGCTGAATATATTCCTGTCACTCCCAAAAGGAAAGGAAGCCATCCTATAGGTAACAGGAATAGCGTATAAATCATGATTCTAAAAGCTGTATCGGTTGTTTTGCCATTTCCGGGCATCATTTGAATACCGGCTTTTTTGTATTCATCAAAAGCCAGCCAGCCAATAGACCAGAAATGAGGAAACTGCCAGAAAAACTGTACCGCAAATAAAATACCTGGTATCCAACCAAAATGGTTTGTTGCGGCCACCCACCCTATCATTGGCGGAAAAGCGCCAGGCAGAGCACCTACAAATACCGCGATTTGGCCTTTTCGTTTGAGCGGTGTATAAACAAACCCATACAGCAATAAAGAGAGTACAGCTAAAGCAGCCGCTCTAATATTAAAGAACTGAACGTATAAGTAACACGCTGCTCCAAAGAGAATAAAGGCAAAGGTTGCCGCTTCACGAACGGTTAGCCGTCCAGTTGGTAATGGCCGAACTGCGGTTCGTTTCATTACCTTATCCGAATCTTTTTCTATTATTTGATTAATGATATTAGCCGCTCCTGTCATGCTTATAGAAGCTATAACTAATACCCCAATCATCCACCAGTTAATCTGATCTACTGCCAAACAATAGCCAAATACACCGGAAAAAACGACTGCCAGTGTAAGCTTAAGTTTCAATAGCTCAATGTAAGCTTTAGCTTTTACGTTAATAACTGCTATTGCCAATGTCTTTTCCATATTATGCCTCTACTAATCGCGACCTCTCAGATTTATGACCAGACACTATCAATGCTGGCGTTACCAGCAACCATATCGAAAATTGTAATCCAATTAATATTGTGGCAAGCTCCAAATGGACGGGTTGCGCAAATGCTGGCACTCCCCAATAAGCCATTATAACACCTGATACAATTTCTATCGTAATAACAGCAATTAGCGCCGTAGTCAACGTAGATACTAAACCACCTTTGACTGTTTTACGTAGTTGGTAAACAACAATTACGTGAAAGATTAACAGAGCTAATGAAAACGAGCGATGAATATAAAAACGCCAATCTAAGCTGCCAATCCAATTATCTCGTTGCGAATACCCTAATCGTTTAACGACTTCATCTAAGGCATCTCTCACCTGTGTTCCTAATACAATCTGACCCAGTGTCACCATTAATGCCGTAAACAATAACCAGCTTAATGAGGAAGATTTTGGATAGTCAATTTGCAATTGACCAACGTTAGAACGAATCAGGACAAAAAGCAACGAAAAGACCACCACTAAAGCTAGAAGCATGTGTATGGTAATCATGTAATGAGCTAATTCCGTAGCGACTACACGGGCACCTAACCAGCCATTAACACCAATTAAAAGAAATGCGGCCAGACTTCCCCAAAAGATTGCACCATCTTTCCGAAGATAGGTTATGGACGATAGTAACGTGGCAAAAACAAAAAAACCGGATAAAACACCTACTAATCGATTGGCGTATTCTATCCAGGTTTTTGCAGCGTTAAACTCAATTTCTCCTTTTAGTTTAGCACCATAAATCTCCTGATAGTTTGCCGGAAGTTGCGAAATTTCAGTAGGTGGTACCCAACGCCCAAAACACTTTGGCCAATCAGGACAGCCCATTCCGGAGCCTGTTCCTCTGACAATTCCACCGGCCAATATAACCAGATAGATAGCAATTACTGTCAGTAGAGCCAGGCTCCGGAAACGCTGTTCTTTTTTATTAGTGAGGCTGATTGAACTGGTCATTCAGATTTTGTGCCTCAATCTCTTTTTCCATACCAATCAGCTCATTTTCGTGAGGCAGATTAGATTCTGGAGTTTGTGAATATGGCACGTTTTGAGGAATGAAGTCATCCTTGGCACCTGGCTTGCTGTAATCATATGGCCAGCGGTACACAGCAGGAATTTCACCAGGCCAGTTACCATGTCCAGGATTGATTGGAGCCGTCCATTCCAGGGTATTTGACCGCCATGGATTTTGAGGAGCTTTCTTTCCTTTGATTAAGCTATAAACAAAGTTATAGATGAATATCCACTGAGCTGTGAAGGTAAAAATGGCAGCCAGGCTGATGAAGGCATTCATATCAGCGAAGATGTTCTTCGTGAAATCGTAGCTTGTAAATGCGTAGTACCGACGAGGGAAACCTGCGATACCAATATAGTGCATCGGGAAGAATACGAGGTAGATACCGATAAACGTCAACCAGAAGTGGATATAACCGAGCTTCTCGTTCATCATTTTGCCGAACATCTTGGGGAACCAGTGATAAACACCAGCCAATAAGCCAAAGGCCGACGCAGCTCCCATTACTAAGTGGAAGTGAGCTACTACGAAATACGTATCGTGCAATTGGATATCAAGCGCTGAGTTACCCAGGATAATACCTGTAAGACCACCAGAGATAAAGAACGATACCAAACCAATAGAGAACAACATGGCCGGTGTGAACCGGATGTTACCCCGCCATAGTGTCGTAATGTAGTTGAACGCTTTAACGGCTGATGGAACAGCGATGATCAGCGTCAAGAACATGAAAATCGATCCCAGGAATGGGTTCATACCCGTTACGAACATATGGTGAGCCCATACGATAAAGGCAAGGAAAGCGATACCCATCATAGATGCAATCATGGCACGGTATCCGAAAATCGGCTTCCGTGAATTGGTTGCAATGATTTCAGAAGTCATACCAAGTGCAGGAAGCAACACAATATATACTTCAGGGTGCCCCAGGAACCAGAATAAGTGTTGGAATAAAATTGGGCTACCACCTACGTTTGGAAGCGCTTCTCCTTTGATATAAATTTCAGAAAGATAGAAGCTAGTACCAAAACTACGGTCAAAAATAAGCAGTAGGGCAGCTGAAAGTAATACAGGGAAAGAGATCAAGCCCAATATAGCCGTCAGCAAGAAAGCCCAAATTGTTAATGGCAGTTTGCTGAAGGACATACCCCGTGTGCGCAGGTTGATTACTGTAGTGATGTAGTTGATACCACCAAGCAACTGCGATACAATAAACAGGGCCATACTTACCAACCACAACGTCATACCCAGCTCCGATCCTTTATGAGCTTGTGGCAAAGCACTCAATGGTGGATAAATTACCCAACCACCTGACGCTGGTCCGGTCTCAATGAACAACGAACCAAACATGATAACACTGGCCAAAAAGAAGAACCAGTATGATAACATGTTTAGGAACCCCGAAGCCATATCCCGAGCACCTACTTGAAGCGGAATCAGGAAGTTCGAAAACGTACCACTCAAACCGGCAGTCAGTACGAAGAATACCATGATTGTACCGTGCATCGTTACCAATGCCAGGTAAAAATCAGGATCAAGCTTGCCAGTGTCATTAATCCAGGTTCCAAGAATTGGACGCAGGAAATCTAACTTCATGCCAGGAAAGCCCAACTGAAGACGGAACATCACCGACAGGCTAATTCCAATAATTGACCAGAAGATACCCGAGATCAGGTACTGCTTGGCAATTGTTTTATGGTCTTCCGAGAAAATATACGTGCGCCAAAAACTTTGCGGCTCGTGATGGTCATGCTCTGCTGCATGTGCCACGGTTGCCGAGTTAGCTGATACAGTCGCCATAGTATTTGGTTGAATGTAAGTTTAGAAATTAATGGGTGGCACTAGCTACAATTACACCCTTTGGTAATATTGATGCGGTTACACTATCTGCTGGGGCAGCCGTTGCGTCAGCAGGCAAATACTTGGCAGCTTTCGCTTTTAGATTAGCGGGAACACGACTTGCCAGCTCAGGTGTTGATGTTAACAAAGGCTTCTGCTCTTTGCACCAGGCTTGCCACGACGCTTCATCTTCAACTACTAAACGTATCCGCATCGAGAAGTGGCCTTGACCGCATACTTCCGTACATGCAATCTCGTATGTAAAGTTAGGATTGCCGGTTATGTTTTTCATTTCGTCTGTTGTCTTATCAGCAGTGAACTGAAAACGAGTTGGCATACCTGGCACAGCATCCATCTTCACGCGTAGGTGAGGAATAAATACGCTGTGCAGTACATCACGAGCACGAATCTTCAATAAAATTGGCTTATTAACAGGAATGTGTAATTCCGAAGTAGAGACAAAATCATCAAATGATGCTTCATCGGTATAGTCAATTCCTGTTTCGTTATTGTTGTCAATCAATTTGTAGTTGAACGAACCCAATTTGTTGTTATCAACACCAGGGTAACGTGCGATCCAGTTGAATTGCTTACCAACGATTTCAAACACTTGTGCATTTTCAGGAGCTTCTGCCATGATATCACGCCATGCTTTCCATCCTGTGAATACTAATAACGCCATCACCACTGCTGGAATTACTGTCCAGATTAATTCCAGTTTATGATTTTCTGGGTAATAAGCAGCTTTGTAGCCATCCCGATGCTGATAACGCCAGGCGAAGAAAAACAACAAGGCATTTGTAACGACAAAAGCGACTGTGATAATACTCATCCCCAACCAAAACAGAAAATCTGTGTGCCGACCGTGTGGGGACGATGCTTCAGGTAAAAAGAATTGCTTTGCGTAAATGAATGACCAGGCAGCGCCAATCATACCCAACACAAAAAAAACGATCATTAGTATCCCGTTAATACGGTTACTCAAGCCAATATGCCCTTCTTCAACTGGGCCACTTGCGTTCTTCACAACGGCTGCCATCCGGGAAACAACAACAGCTGCCAGTCCCAAAAAGATTACCGTCAACAAAGCGACTATATAAACCATGCTTTCTAAAGGTTAATGTTTAAATATCGTGATGCAGGGTTTCCTCTAACATCGGGTGATTCTTAGGAATCAGATTAGCCTTCGTCAATTGTGAAAACAGACTATAAGCAAATCCACACGCAAAAATCAAAATCATACCGAATTCAACTGGTCCAAAACCACCATGCGCACCTACCGTTCCCGGCATAATGTTCGTATAGAAGTCAAAGTAGTGACCGATAATAATACCCCACGCAGCCACTTTCAAGATGATAAATGTTCGCTTTGCATCGCGAGTCATTAAAACGAGGAAGGGGAATACAAAGTTTAGGAGGATATTTATAAAGAATGGAGCCTTGTAGATACCACCAAAACCACTAAAACGCTCACGATAGTAAATGGTCTCTTCAGGTAGGTTAGCGTAGTAGATCAGCATAAATTGTGCAAACCATACATAAGTCCAGAAGATACTGAACGCAAACATGAATTTACCTAAATCATGCAGATGGCTTTCATTAACCCACGGCATATAACCCTTCTCTTTTAAAGTTACTACTGTCAGCGTAATGATAGCCAAGCCGGTTACATGCCAACTTGCGAGCGTATACCAACCGAACATCGTACTGAACCAGTGTGTATCGATCGACATGACAAAATCCCAAGCCGAGGTAGAAGATGTTACGCCAAAAACTAATAGAAAGGCTACACCAAATTTAATGCTCTTTTCATAGTATTCGGTACCACCATACAGATCTTCCTGTAAGGAGAAATTACGTAGCATACGCCACAGCATGTACCATAATAGAAAGTATAGGCCAATTCGAATTAAATAGAAAGCTGGGTTAAGAAAACCTTTCTTGCCATTAATAATTGGATCAAACTCTGGGCTGGCTTTGTCAAAAAGATTCGGATTAAGCCAGTGAAACATGTCATGGCCAGCAACAAAATATGTTAAAAATATAGCTACAGCCATGAAAGGCAAATAAGCAGGCATGGCCTCAGGAATGCGTTTGAACGCAACAGACCAGCCAGCTTGAGCTAGATAGTTGTACGACATGAAAAACATCCCTACAACAGACGCTCCTGTGAAATAAACAGCGTTTACCCAGACGTTTGCCCATAGGCGAGTAGTCCATTTGTACTCATGGTGCCCTCCACCATGTGCTTCATGCGCTCCTGCAGCGTGAGCAGCTCCATGAGCTTCATGCGAACCAGCACCTGATGCCAGTAAGTACGCGCCAATTGCTACCAACGCGACTCCGGCTCCGATGCCGATCAGTAATCGACGTTTGGATTCCGCAGTAAATTCAAATTCTTCGTCTAAGGACGGTATTGCGTGAGCCGATGCCATTCTTATTTGGTTGTCAATTAATAAAAAAACGGTAGACGTCTGTTATAGAAACTGCCGATTGTCAGTGTCGTTCACTGCACGTCTGGCGTTGAATTAACCTTGTTGGAGTTTATGTACGTATTGCACAATTTTCCATCTGTCCTCTGGTGTAATCTGAGAACCATGAGGCCACATGCGACCTTTTCCGTGCGTAATTACGTGGAAAATATGGCCGTCGTTTAATGACTTGTACGCATCGGTTGTATAGTTAGGCACGCCCTTATATTGAGCGGCTACTAATCCATCTCCTTTGCCTGTTTCACCATGACAATGGCTACAGTAGCGTGTGTACAAAATTTGACCTTCTGCCAGTGACTTCTCAGTCTGAGGAATTGGGTTTGTCAATACACGCTCTGCAATCCCGATGCTATCCGCCGGAATATTATATATCATCAGGTCAGTTTTAGCTTCGCTACCTTCACCGAATGTTGTATGATAGTTAGGGCGGGAAACTGTTCCACGCGCCGGAAGGCGCATGTTCAATCCTTGTGGATTTATAGTATTTGGCTTGATCTGACGATAGGGTTCATAACCGACAGCATCATACATCTGAGGGGCATATTCAACACCAGTATTGTCGTGACCTCTTTTGCAGGATGTTCCCGCAACCAGTAGTCCAATGACAGCCAGTGCTGTTATGCTCGTATGTTTAGTAATCATTCCCATCCTGAACATTAGAACTGCTTAACATTAACTTCAGCAGCACCTGACTTTTTCAGGATCTGCTCAATATCACTTTCACTAATATTGTTTTTGCTTAGGTCAATCGCCATCGCAAATTTATTATCAGTGGTTCTGAGATCGTACATCAGCGGCTTAACCGTAGGGCCCATGCCATTGGATACAATGAATGTACCAACCATACCTAGGGCGCAAAACAGTACTGTTAATTCGAAAATAACAGGTACATAAATCACTGGTGAGTAAGAGTCTTTACCACCAACAATCATTGGCCAGTCGAAACCTTCCGTATAAAAGGTTAAGGAAAGTGCCGTAAGCGTTCCTGATAGGCCAAACAAAAAGGCGGCTATACCAAGGCGAGAACGTGGGTGGCCAAGTGCAATATCTAATCCGTGAATCGGGAACGGGGAGTAAACCTCCTGAATCCGTACTCCAGAATTTCTTACTTCTTTAACGGCCTTCAGTACCACATCGTCATCATCAAAAATGCCGACCAGGAATTTACTGCTACCATGTACGTCTGACATACCTTTCTTTTGTTTCAGATTTCAGTTTGTAGCCTCCAGACGTATCCACCTGGAAGCTAAACCAATTTTATTCTACGTCTTTATTAAATGTTGGGTTGGTAACGCGTTCGCCTTTAGCAACGCCTGATACCGAAGCTGGTAATATTTCAGACGACGATTTAATGATCGTTTTAACTTCAGCCATGTTCACAACTGGGAGGAATTTCGAGAACAGCAGGAACAGGGTAAAGAAGAATCCGAACGAGAAAATATAATCGCTAATATCAAACAACGTTGGGTGGAACATTGCCCAGCTTGATGGCAGGTAATCACGGTGTAAAGAGGTTACAATAATTACGAAACGCTCAAACCACATCCCAATATTTACAATAACCGACAACACGAAAGTCCAAACAATGCTCCGACGAATTGCCCGTGACCAGAAGAGCTGCGGGGTAATTACGTTACAGGTCATCATGGCCCAGTAAGCCCACCAGTATGGACCCGTAGCCCGGTTGATAAAGGCGTAGCCTTCAAATTCAACGCCAGAGTACCACGCAATGAAAAACTCAGTTAAATAAGCAACTCCTACAATCGAACCAGTCAGGGTAATGACCTTGTTCATTGACTCGATGTGCTCAAGCGTGATATAATCTTCCAGTTTGAAAACGACACGGATGATCAACACCAGGTTTTGTACCATCGCAAAGCCAGAGAAGATAGCACCGGCAACGAAGTAAGGAGGGAAGATGGTTGTGTGCCAACCCGGAATAACCGAGGTAGCAAAGTCCATACTTACAATGGTGTGTACCGAAAGTACAAGTGGCGTAGAAAGACCAGCTAGAATCAAGCTCATATATTCATAACGAGCCCAGGTTTTTGCCGAACCATTCCACCCTAATGAGAAAGCACCGTAGATGTAACGAGATATTTTGCTTTTCGCACGGTCACGGATCGTAGCCAAGTCAGGGATAAGACCCATATACCAGAATACTAACGATACGGTAAAGTATGTGCTAATAGCGAATACGTCCCAAACAAGTGGCGATTTGAAGTTTACCCAAAGTGAACCGAGTGTATTAGGTAATGGCAAACACCAGTAAGCTACCCATGGACGACCTGCGTGCATCATGATAAAGCTAGCAGCACACAATACGGCAAAGATGGTCATGGCCTCAGCTGCCCGGTTAACAGCCGTCCGCCATTTTTGACGGAATAATAGGAGAATAGCAGAAATCAGCGTACCCGCGTGACCGATACCAACCCACCATACGAAGTTGGTGATGTCCCACGCCCAGCCGACGGTTTTATTAAGTCCCCAAACGCCTAATCCTTCCCACCAGGTCCAGAACACGCAGGCGGCTCCGTAAATGAGCACAACCACCGCAATGGTAAAGGCGATTGTCCACTCGCGGGTGGGGTTGCCTTCAACCTGTTTGCTGATATCCTCCGTCACGTCGGCGTAGGTTTTGCCACCGGTAACGAGGGGAGTTCTTACGGCTGCTGTAACATGCGACATATACTTATTGTATTTACGATTGACGATGTCCGATTTACGAATTACGATGTTATTAAAATCGCAATTCGTAAATCGTAATTGATTTTATGCGTGTGATTCTTTAGTAGCTTCTTTCTTTGGTTCTTCGTCCTTGTTCCGGATTTTGGTCAAGTAAGAGATTTGTGGTCTCACATTGATTTCTTCCAGTACATGGAATGCACGTGCTTCTGACTCAACGGCAAGAACTTTAGAGATTGTGCTTTCGGGATTGTTCATATCACCAAAGATAATAGCTCCGGTAGAACAAGCCTGCGAACAAGCGGTTTGAACTTCATCAGCCCCCAGTTTACGACGCTCTTTCTTGGCAGTTAACTTGCTTTCCTGAATCCGTTGAACACAGAAAGAGCATTTTTCGATAACACCACGCGAACGAACCGTTACATCTGGGTTGATGACCATTTTGCCCAGGTCATTATTGAAATGATAATCAAAGTTATCATTGTCAAAATACTTAAACCAGTTGAAACGACGAACTTTATACGGGCAGTTGTTAGCACAGTAACGAGTTCCGATACAACGGTTATAAGTCATTTGGTTCAGACCTTCCGTGCTGTGGGTTGTTGCAAGAACTGGACAAACCGTTTCGCAAGGAGCGTTACTGCAATGTTGGCAAAGCATTGGTTGGAACGTTACCTCTGGGTTAGCAGATGCAATTTCCAGTGCCGAGTAATCCTCAGGCTCGGCATCGCTGCTGTAGTATCGGTCAATCCGGAGCCAGTGCATTTCACGGCGATTAATAACCTCTTTACGGCCAACTACCTGAATATTGTTTTCAGCGTTACAGGCAACAATACAAGTACCACAACCTAAGCAGGAGTTTAGGTCAATGACCATGCCCCATGAGTGGTTTGGCTTACCATAACCGTTCCAAAGTGTAATATCGTTTGGATCAGTTGGGCCTACTGACGTTTGTACTTTAGGCTCGTAGCGACCTGCCTTCGGATTTTTTACGTATTCAGACAGAACACTTTCCTGTAAAACCGCCCGACGGCCCATTACAGTTTCGTGCGTTTGGGTCTGAGCTATTACATGCGAACCACTTGCTTTTTCTACTTTAGCTGAGGTAGACGAGTAAGTAGCATAACCACCTGTCAGACTAACAAATGGGAACACGTTTTTACCAACACCATTGGCTGCCTTACCGCCTTTCTCACGACCGTAACCAATAGCTATGGATACAGTATCATCGGCCTGACCAGGTTGAATCAATACAGGAAGCTCAACCGACTTGCCATTTACTGAAACAGTGACCAGATCATTTTGGGCAACACCGATCGCTTTGGCCGTTTTTTGCGAAATGGCCGCGTAGTTATCCCAACAAGCTTTTGAAATTGAATCAGGTAATTCTTGCAACCATGGGTTATTCGCCATAGCGCCTGTGCCGATACCCACTTTTTCGTACAAAGACAACTCCATTCCTGTTGTTGGTTTGTAACGTTGAGCAATTCCAGCAGCGGCTTGTGCCACATTTCCGGTGAACGAAGCGCCACCTGCTGTCACAGCACCTTTGTTAGGCTCAAACACGCCGTCGTTCAGGCATTTTACCCAGAATGCTTCAAACGAGCTAAAACCAGATGCCTTTGGATACTGGTTAGCACGCCAGTAATTCTTCAGATAAGCCTGGTAATCGTTCGATTTACCAGCCCAGGTCAACAGACTAGACTGGAATTGACGTGTTTTGAAAATAAGCGTGATCGCTGGCTGCGTAAGGCTATAAAAACCTTGTTTTGGCTCAGCGTCATCCCAGCATTCCAGGAAGTGAGGAGCTGGTGTAATATATTTTGATAAAGAAGCCGTTTCATCTGCACGATCAGCAAACGAAACAGATAAAGCAATTTTAGGCAGTGCTTCAGCAAGTTCAGCACCATTTGGGTGGTCGTATACAGGATTCGATCCATAGAACAACACTGCACCAACCTGACCAGCTTTAGCTTCACTAATGAAGGCACTCATTTGCTGATCGTTACCCTGCCGATAATTAACGGGGGTGTTAATATCGATTGTTGTACCGTAGCTACCTAGTAGGTTATTCAGCGCATTAACAACGATCTGAACATTCGGGTCATTCGATCCAGATACGACCAGTGCTTTACCTTTAGAATTAGCTAAGTCTGTAGCTGCCTTATCTAAATGAGCAACGTCAACCGATGCTGTGCTAATAGCCGTTCCACCCAATTTAGCTGCTACTTTGTTATAAAGAGCGGCAACAACCAACCCTTCCTGCGAAGGTTTGATAGCAGTACGATAATCAGCATTCGCACCTGTCATAGAAAGACCGGTCTCGAATTGATAATGGCGCGACATGGTTTTCTTACCATCACCTACAGCACCAATTTTACGACCTTGGGCATAAGGTCCCATATATTCGATAGGGCCAACCCAAGTACCCAGGAAATCGGCGCCAACGCTAACAATTGTCTGCGCTTTGCCAAAATCATAAGATGGGATTACTGCTTTACCAAACGAAGCCTGGTTAGCCTGTACAATACCAAATACAGAATGGGCATCGTACGTAATGTGGCGGGTTGTTGGGTATTTCGCAGCGAAATCAGCAATAACAGCTTTAGTCGCTGGGCTAAGAATCGTAGAGGTTACAATACGAATTGCTCCACCTTTTGCAGCAATCGAATTTAATTGACTGATGATCTCTTTATCGGCGGTTGCCCAATCGAGGTCAGCATCTCCACGCTTTGGTCCTTTCAATTTATCGATATCGTAAAGCGACAGAACTGCAGCCTGCGAGCGGGGTGTTGTTCCGCCTTTCGATACGCTTGACGATGTATTACCTTCTATTTTAATGGGTCGACCTTCGCGGGTTTCTACTAAAATAGCTGCATAATCTCCGCCTTCACTAAACGTAGACGCGTAATAGTCAGATATTGATGGGAATGTAAATTCCGGCTTGTTGATGTACGGAATGGCTTTATGGACTGGCGTTTCACAAGCGGCCAATGATACGGCTGCCATGCCAAAGCCCATTACTTTGAGGAAGTCACGGCGTTGGGTGTTAGAACCCCCGAGCAAACCATCCAGGTCGTTCGACGATTCGCTCAGGTCAGGATTCGCAAATTCGCTGTTGGCGTTCTTAACAAACGTCTCATCATTGCGTAACTCCTCAACCCCTTTCCAATACCGTTTAGATGTATTTTCCATGCGTGTTGTATGCGGTAAGTACCCTACTATTGGTGAGCTGGCCAGATTAGGCCCCGTGGATTAATAGTGACATTTAGAACATTCCAGACCGCCAATGTTAGCTACCTTGAGCGGTTCTTTGCTTTCTTTCCGGTGAAGAGCAACGAGTTTGTCATAGTACGCGTTGTCTTTGGTGTTCACCTCGGTCCGACGGTGGCAGTCGATACACCAGCCCATCGTCAACGATGAACGAGCTTCTACTACTTCCATCTTCTCAATTTCTCCGTGACAAGTCTGACAGGCAACATTACCAACGTTTACGTGTTGTGAGTGGTTGAAGTAAGCCAAGTCAGGTAGATTGTGAACCCGAACCCATTCGATAGGGCGATTCTCTTCAATAGCCGTGTAAATCTTTTGAATCTCTGGTGACTCTTTCTTGATGACACCGTGACAGTTCATACAGATGTTAGCCGCAGGGATCGTAGCATTCTTCCCCTTCTGAGCACCTGTATGGCAGTAGTTACAATCAATTTTGTATTGACCCGCGTGCAGTTTATGCGAGTAAGCAATAGGTTGCTTTGGGGCATAACCTTGCTGAATACCAACACTATATGCACCATCGATCGTTTCTTTTGCCGCCACTAAAAGAAACAGCCAAATAACAATCGAACGAAGCGTTGGGTTGTTGAAGGCATCAGACAAGCCTGTTTTAAGGCGTTGGCCAAATGTAGACGTAACTTGTGTTCCGTCGGCAACAGGTGATACGGCTTTCGACAGAATTGATACAATTGCTAACAGAACGCCCAGAACCAGCAACATTACTAGTAACAAAGCGATCAATACAAATGTAAAAAGTTCTGACGGGCCAGAAGAAGCAGGAGTAGATGGTTCTCCAGGTCCAACTTGTTCTTTTCCGGGACCCGGAGCCGGTGCTTTGTTCGCTCCGTCAATGTATGCTAAGATACCATCGATGTCTGCATCTGTCAAGCTTGGGAAGCTTGACATTTGAATTTTACCATTGGCATTGAACACCTGGTTGGCATAAGCATCACCGCTGGCAATAACCGCCGATGAGTTCCGAATCCATTTGTGCAACCAATCTTTACTTGGAGCACGGCTTTCAATTCCTTTCAGACCAGGACCTACTACTTTCTCGCCAGTCACCGCGTGACATTGGGCGCAGTTGTTAGTAAACAGGGTCTTTCCTTTTTCAGCATCACCACCGCCTGCTGGAGCAGCTGCATCCTGTGCCTTCACTTGGCCACCAGAAATCAGCAGCATAAGTGATAGAACTACGACTCCGCAAAGCTTGTATAAACAACTCATTTTATGAACTATATTAATTGAGTGAATCAACATAAATCACCACTAATTTTTTATTAGCGCCCAAAAGTACGACACGATTACTGTATAGGCAAAAATTGATGTTTAGTTATTTGAGCCACCGTTTTTATTTATATCGTTTCTAATTAACAAGGAAAATAAAGACGTATTTTTAGCGAACGGCAACTTATCAATACTGTTTATACTAAAAAAAATACCATTCAGCAGGGATATAATCCGTGTGTTTATAAAAGATGGCACACATTAAAAATTTAGTGTATAGATTAAAATTACTAATGTGTAATCAAGTTACAGCGATTAAATAAGTAGTAAGCGGTCTAAAACGAGATCACAGGCTGACTAATGACAAGCCACATTCACTTCTATATATGGTTTATAGATTAGCGTTAAGTAGTTTAAACAGGACATTTATTGGGGGTGACAGGAATAGCAATACATAAACCACCTGTGAATACAACTATGGGTAGTATACGATACTCCTCGAAGACTCCTATCCATTCAAAGCCTAATTGCAGGCTGATACCGAATAAACAAAAAAGGCTAATCCGTTTAGTTTGAGTTTTACTACTCTATAACGGGTTAGCCTTTTTATATAAGGAGAGGTTCCGAGCGGATTCGAACCGCTGTACGAGGTTTTGCAGACCACTGCCTAGCCACTCGGCCACGGAACCTTATAAAATCCGAATTCAGGACAGGCCCTGGATTCGGGAGTGCAAACATACGATTTTATCTGTAATGTAGAATAACCAATCACAAAAAAATGCCCCTAAACTAAAAAGTCCAGAGGCATTTTATCGTTTAGAGCCTGTTTAGCTTAGTTACGACCTTCCAGTTGCTCTTTCAATGCAGCTAATGCATCAAGATCACCTAAGGTAGCACCACGCTCAGCCTGCGCCGGTGCCGAAGCAGTTTTTGCTGCGGCTTTCGGTGCTTTCTGTTCTTTAACAGGCTCATTTTTCTCCTGCCACGTTTTCGTGTGCGAGAGCATAATCCGTTTTTCTTCTTTCGAGAACTCCGTTACTTTAAAGTCGAGCGTTTCGCCAACTTCGGCAAACGTACCGTCTTCTTTACCCAGGTTCTTAAGCGACGAGAAGCCTTCGATACCATAAGGCAGTTCGAGCGTGGCCATCTTATCGTTTTTGCTCAGGATCGTGCAACGGTGAACGGTACCAACGGCAAATACGCTTTCAAACGTATCCCATGGGTTCTCTTCCAGTTGTTTGTGACCCAGGGCAAGACGACGGTTGTCAACGTCAAGCTCCAGAACAACAACTTCGAGGTCTTCACCAACTTTGATGAAATCCGAAGGATGTTTGATTTTCTTGGTCCAAGACAAATCAGACACGTGTACCAGACCATCGATACCTTCTTCCAGTTCAAGGAACAGGCCGAAGTTGGTTAGGTTACGAACAACACCTTTATGTTTCGTACCAACAGCGTATTTCGTACGCAGTTCTGGACGAGTCCAAGGATCTTCGGTCAGTTGTTTGATACCTAACGACATTTTGCGATCGGCACGATCAAGTGTCAGCACAACGGCTTCTACTTCATCACCAACTTTCAGGAATTCCTGTGGGTTACGCAGGTGTTGCGACCACGACATTTCTGAAACGTGGATCAATCCTTCTACGCCTGGTTGGATTTCGAGGAATGCACCGTAATCGGCAACGTTTACGATTTTGCCTTTCACTTTCGAACCAACCTGAATGTCTTCGGCCAGAGCATCCCAAGGATGAGCCTGAAGTTGCTTCATGCCCAAAGAGATACGCTTCTTGTCTTCATCGAAATCAAGAACAACCACGTTAACTTTCTGGTCGAGGTGCAGAACTTCAGATGGGTGGCTGATACGACCCCACGAAATATCCGTGATGTGCAACAGACCATCTACACCACCAAGATCGATGAATACACCGAAGTTGGTCATGTTTTTAATAACACCTTCCAATACCTGACCTTTTTCAAGGTTGTTCAGGATTTGAGCACGTTGTGCTTCGAGGTCTTTCTCGATCAGGACTTTGTGCGAAACGACTACGTTATCGTTAGCATAATTGATCTTGACGACTTTAACCTCCATTTTCTTACCAACAAAGATGTCGAAGTCACGAATTGGCTTCACATCGATTTGCGAACCTGGCAAGAAAGCCTCAATGCTGAAAATATCAACAATAAGACCACCTTTCGTCCGGCGTTTCACAAAGCCATCAATAACGAGGTCTTCATCAAGCGCACGCTGAATTTTCTGCCATGCGGTAATCACTTTCGCTTTCTTACGCGAAAGAACCAGCTGGCCGTTCGGGTCTTCCTGATTTTCTACGTAAACTTCAATTTCATCACCCATCTTCAGATCCGGCATATCCCGGAACTCAGAAGCTGGAACCAAACCATCCGATTTGAAACCGATGTTGAGTAATACTTCCCGATCCGTTATCCCAACGACGGTTCCCATTACTACTTCTTTCTCTTTAACCTCCGACAACGTGTTGTCGTACATTTCCAACATCCGGTTATGTTCTTCAACCGAATAGCCACTACCAAACCCTTTGTTGTCTGCCCGGTCCCAATCAAATGCCGGCAGTTCGCGTTGCTGCGTTTTGCTCATAAAAAATGTTTCCCTGACCCGCTCGGTACATCAGTTCGTGGGTCAATGGCGAACTGACTTTTAGTTGTAAAATTTTGTCCTCAAAAAAGGACTGCAAAGATAGCAATTGCTTTCTGAAAAAAGTTTCGAAATCAGTAAAAGTCTTTGAATTAGAGGCAGAAAAGGGAAGAAGGGGACGAGTGGGAGAAAGGATTTGCTTATGACAGACCCCTTTTCCCGCTCGTCCCCTTCTTCCCTTTTCTCCTTTATTAGCGGATATTATCGGAATGCCTTTTCTTTCTTCGCTAAAAAGGGCATCCAGCTTTGCTCAATAGACCCTGAGAACTCACGCAAAAAAACCAAAAATGTGGGCTTAAATGGCGTTTGACGAAGTTTCAGATTGGCCTCTTCAGGCGTAAAGTCGCCTTTACGCGAGTTACATCGTTTGCAGGCTGTGGCCAGGTTATCCCAACTGGTCTTACCACCCCGCGATTTTGGCAGTACGTGGTCGAGTGTCAGGTCTTCAGTGGTTCCACAATACTGACAATGATGACCGTCGCGCTTGAAGATGTTTTGCCGGGTAAGCATGACGCCTTTGTAAGGCAGATTCACATACCGATGAAGCCGAATAACGGTCGGCATTGGAAACTCGGCGGAGACGGTTCGAAGCATAAACTGTTCCGATTCGGCAACGAGTTCAGCTTTATCTAAAAAAACCAGCAGGAATGCTTTGGGAACGGAGCAAATGCTGAGAGCACTGTAATCTTGATTTAAGACTAATACTTTCCTACCCATATCGCGTTTAGATGCCTCTGTACGGTAGCAAGTTACAGACTTATCCACATATCGGCAATAGTTCCAGAAAATTTAGTCGGATTAGTCGATAGTCCTTAGTCGCTAATCAATAGTGGCGACTCAATAACCTAGGAATTGCCGCTAACTAATGACTCCTGACCAGCGACTGCCGACTGAAACTAATACCGCTCTCGTTGAAGATCCCGTTCCACTTCACGCTCTTTAATGCTATCCCGCTTATCATACAGTTTTTTACCTTTTGCCAACGCAATTTCAAGCTTAGCAAAGCCTCGTTCGCTGGTAAAAAGCCGGATGGGCACAATTGTCAAGCCCTGATCCTTCAATTTCTCGGTAAGACGCTTAATCTCCCGTTTGGTAAGCAAAAGTTTTCGATCGCGCAGAGGCTCGTGGTTGTAGTGAGTGCCTTCAGTATAAACGGCAATGCTCATTTGCCGGATGAACATCTCGTCATTATGAATCAGGCAGTAAGCATCCTGTAAATTCACTTTCCCCTGCCGAACGGACTTAATTTCAGTACCGGTAAGCACAATGCCTGCCGTATACTTATCCAGAAACGCATACTCAAAAGAAGCACGACGATTTCGAATATCAACTTGTTTAACAATAGAAGCAGAAGCCATATTTCTGATATAGGATGTAGGATATATGCTGTATTTCCTTCTGATTTTCAGCTACGTTGAAACTAAGAGAAAATACGTTAGACTAAATTCCGGGCCGAAAAGGTAACCGGGTAAGTTCAAGAACACAGGAAACTCAAAGGAGGTTTGTGCCTGGAAAATAATTTTGTAATCAGGTTTATAAACAAACCCGGCTCGTTGAACGCTCTTGTTCAGCAAGCCGGGTTTGAAGTAAGCAGCAATCTAAACTAGTACAGGAAGCCTATTTTTTCGTTTGCTTAGCCGCATATTCTTTGTTCAGGCCATCCAGAATCGCTTTTGTCTGATCGACCGACGAATCAGCGAACAAAATGCCACCACCTTTGGTATAGCCAAGTACGAACTCGTATTTGTTTTGGCCATTTATCTTTTTCAGATAGTCGTAAATCTGATCGTATAGTTGCTTGTTTTTAGCCTGTTCTTCACCAGCCAGACTTTGGGCAGCCCGCTCACGGTAAGCCAGAATATCCTGTTGTTCTTTCTGAAGCGCAGCTTCCGTTGCCCGACCTTGTTCCTGCGTCATGGTAGCAGCCCGTTGTTGGAAGAACGTTACTTTATTCTGCAGGTTCCGACCTTTGCTAGCCAGGTCATTTTCTAATTGGAACCGCTTGCTTTCAAGGACTTTCTGCGTGTCTTTAAAGTAATCGTATTTGGTTAACAGTGAATCGACATTCACATAAACAATGGATTTGCCCTTCGCATCGGCAGGCGTTGTTGCAACGGGGGCCGCCGATTCAGGCTGGGCGCCTTTAAAATGTAGGTAATACAGTACAGCTACGGCAATCGTCAGGATGACGTTTAGAATCAACGAGGCATTCTTCACAGGAAATGAATCAGTTAGTTATTAGTTTATTCTACAAAGATAGAGGAAATTACGAACGGTCCGCCGTCGCGGTTACGAGGTACGATTTGCGATTTCATTTCCGATAGCCTCTTTAACAAAGTAACCCGATAACCCAGCTAGCCCGCCAACCAGCCCCCCAACGATGGCAGTCACTAGCCCTGGTAAAATGGCGCTATTGGTTTTGAAAAGCAATTCGCTCATGCGACCCGTAAAAACGCCATCGGTACGCGTATGGAGGATTACGGCATAGATCAACCACACAAGCGCTACTCCGTAAAAGCCAGCAAAAAACGCCTGACCAGCACTCGCGCTACGCCAGACACAAACCAGAAATGCCACAATAGCCAAGCTCCACCAGGGGAGTATTAATTGAGCCAATAAGCTTAAAACAGCTATGAGAATAATTTGAATCATCGTGTACTGCGGCAGAAAAGCCGCTTTTAATAAGTTGTATGTCGATTAAAAATCGTGGCTTTCCATCGGGCGCCGACTGGCCGTGTTACCTAATAACCATCTTCCGTTTAATTCTCGGATTTGCATCCTGAGCGGTTTGCAGAAACAGCAACTCATTAAGCTGCCCCGTGCGCCAGGTTTCGAGCATGTTCAGGTAATAAGGGCTACCGGGGTTACCCGATTGCCCACCGGGGTAAACCCCATAAGCTTTTGGCGTTGGCCCTAATGCTACAACCATTCGCCAGGACGGCCCATGTCGTTCACTCGTAGCATTGACCACACTTCTGCCACCGCCAATTTGTACGTTCAATGCACTAAGCGCATCCAAACGGGCTAAGTGAGTAATTCGCGTGGCCTTATGCGGTCCCCACTGCCAGGCTGTCCCAATAGCACCATGCTGCTTAGTAAGCGAATCAACGGCCATCTGAAAACTTTGTGTTAGCACACTACCAATGGTCTCTTTAGCCGGAGTTGTTATATCATCGAACCAGTGGGCGGTCGGTTCTTTTTCGGCCATATGCAGCGTACGGTCAAAACTTGGATAACGCATCGGTATGGTATCATTACTAGGGAAATCATCTTTCCAAACACCATCCAGATACTGACGCATCCATTCGGTAAAAACGGTCGGGCCTATTTCAGCAATGTCATTGTTATAATGCCACTTCTTCATGATATCAAGGACTTTTTTCTGTTCACCCGATAACGATTTTTCCTGCATGTAAGGCAGAAACACAGGCAACGCATTGGCCGCCTGAAGATTGAAGTTATCATTTTGCAAAGACCGCAGGCTATCGGGCGTAGCCTGTTTCATTGCCGTTAAGCGTTGATTTATTCTCGTACCTCGCTCAGATGGCGCAAACTGCCAGTTGATATAGTAAGGATAGGTTGGATCGGTTGAGGATTGGTTGGCCGAGCTGACAAATCCTCGCGGTGGGTTTTTCACGTGCGGATTCTGATCGGCCGGAATCCAACCCTGCCAGTCGTGAGCAGGGTTAGTGCCATCTAATAAAAACTTACCCTGATCTTTCCATTTAAGCGGGAAACGGCCATTCGGTGAAATGGCAATGTCTTTAGCTGTATCGGCAAAAACAAAATTCTGGGCTGGTGCGCCATAATAACTCAGTGCTTTCCGATAATCGTCGTGATTTTTAGCGCGATCGAGTAAATAATAGGTCAGGAAATCGTTAGAGGCTTCGTGCGCTATCCAACGAGCGGCATAACCCACCGGAACATTTTTGGCAAAAGGTTTTTGCCCCACTTCGTACATAACGGGGCCGTGGTGGGTATACAGAACGGTATCGACCACATCGGGCATACCCTTCACTTTAATCACTTCTAGCCGCCGGGTAACGGGCTTCCATTTGTTATCGTGCCAGTATTCTTTCCGCGAAGCGTCTTTGAATCGAATCTGGTAAAAATCCAGCACATCGGCACCCACATTCGTAACACCCCAGGCCACTTGCTTATTAAAGCCAATAATTACCCCCGGTGAACCTGGCATGGTGGCCCCGTATACATTCATAGTTGGCGTTACTAATTGCATCTGATACCAGATTGACGGCAAACTCAGCGATAAGTGGGGGTCGTTGGCCAGAATTGGATAACCCGACGCTGATTTTTGCGGTCCAACTGCCCAGTTGTTGCTGCCGATAGTTGGGTCCTGTTCGGGCCAATTGATTGCAACTGACTTCCCATCTGGCGATGTATTAGCAGGGACGGCAGGGATTTTGACAGGCGTAAAATCCCACTTCGTTCCAACAGGTATAATGGGGTCTTCCCGAAACGGGTAATCGGGGAAAAGGTCAGTCGTTACAACGGTGCCATATTTTTTAAGGACATTGCTCATGTTCAGGTCATCAGCACCGAGGGCCAGCACACCCGACATGTATTTCAGGAAGTAAGCGCACTTAATCGGTTGCCAGGGTTCTGGCGCATAGCCTAATAATTTGTACTCAAGTGGATAATGGGCGGGGCTTAGTTCTTTGATGTAGGCATTTACACCCGCAGTATACGCTTCTACTGATTCTCGGGAGCGCGGGTCAGCCATCATTGCTTTTACCGCTTTTTCAGCGCCGAAACCCATACCAAGATGTCGATTAAACCGATCTAGTTCTAAGGCTTTGTCGCCTACTAGTTCGGCAACCCGCCCAGCCGCAGCATGGGTTTGAAATTCCATCTGCCAAAGTCGGTCACGGGCTGTTAAATAACCCTGTGCGAAATAAGCGTCGTGATCATTCTGCGCGAAAACGTGCGGAATGGCTAAGTCGTCAAAAATAACGGTTACGGGTGCTTTGGTACCATTCAGCGTGATTTCCTCGTCCGCACTAGTTGCAGATTCGGCGTTTTGCCAGAAACCTACAAATGGACTTAGAAGTGGCCCAAAGGCAGGGATACTTCCCCAGGATCGGCTCAAGGCCCAAATCAGTACTAGTGTAAATAGAGAGCTGGCTACAGCCTTTGTATAACGCATGATAGAGTGAAGGTGAACGAAAGTAGTATTATCGCAAGTTTACTATTGTACTTAACAAATAAAAAATATTCCTTTTCTGAAGCAGAAAAATCGTTCTTAAATATAAGAATAATGGCCGTTTGGTCAATTTTTGCAACGCAGCCCGTACGAATTCTAGTTGTTAAAATTAACAGAGGCCGTGTCAATTAAAAGAACCAGTACTTTTGAGCCTACCGTCCATATCTATGCGTGTTCCTCTATTGTTTTTCTGCATGACGACTTTAACTCTTGCTCAGCCACCAACGGGTTTGGATTTACAAGGGCATCGAGGTTGCCGGGGGTTGATGCCAGAAAATACAGTACCAGCTTTTCTAAAAGCTTTAGATCTTGGTGTTACGACTCTGGAGATGGACGTAGTCATCAGCAAGGATAATCAGGTGGTGGTTTCGCACGATCCTTACTTCAATTCGGCTTTTAGCATCGCTCCTGATGGGCAACCAGTATCGAAACAAGATCAGAAAAACCTGATCTTATATCAGATGACTTATGACGATATTAAACGCTACGATGTTGGGGCTAACGGTAATTCAGCTTACCCAGAACAACAGAAGTTAAAAACAAACAAACCGCTATTAAGCGATGTGATTGAGCAGGCTGAAACTTATCGAAAAGCCAAAAATCTGCCTCTGTTCTCCTATAACATTGAGTTAAAAAGCGAACCTTCTGAATACAATAAGAGTCAGCCAGAACCAGCCGCCTTCTGTGATCTTGTCCAAGCAATTCTAAAAGAGCATCTTGCAGCGGACCGGATCAATCCAGATCGGGTCAGTCTAGACCGGGTAGTAATTCAAAGTTTCGACTTTGCCATATTAAAGCACTGGAAACAGGGCGCCGATGCGGGTAAGTATCCTAAAGTCAGGCTATCAGCTCTGGTTGAAAACCTCCGCAGCTCTGAGAAGAATTTAGAAGATCTTGGTTTCAAACCCGACATTTATAGCCCTTATTTTCGGCTATTAAGTCGAAGAAAAATTGCCCAACTTCATGAACAGGGAATCAAGGTTATTCCCTGGACGGTGAATCAACGCAAGGATATGGCCCGGCTCAAGGAGTGGGGAGTCGATGGCTTAATTACGGATTACCCCGACCGAGCCATCGGTTTATAAATCAACCCGTACCATTAAATTTGTGTCGCTAACTAGTTCAATACAGTTAGTTTATGCTATTTTTAGCCCTATGACTGCCCTAAACACCACCCTTAAATGGCTCCTGCAACGGAGATTGCCGCGTATTGAGGCAATGATGAAAGAGCCTGGTGTGGCGCAACAGAAGGTTTTCAATCAACTGATCCGATCAGGTCGTCGGACAGAATGGGGCCAAAAATACCACTACAAATCCATCCAGACGATTCGGGATTTCCAACAACAGGTTCCGGTTTCAAGCTACGAAGATTTGTTTCCCTACATCGAACGAGTCATGAAAGGCGAAAGCAAAGTCCTCTGGCCTTCGCCCGTTCGCTGGTTTGCCAAATCGTCGGGTACAACCAATGCCCGTAGCAAATTCATTCCCGTCACCACCGAGTCGCTCGATGAAAGTCATTTCAAAGGTGGCAAGGATATGATGGCACTTTATATCGCGAATAATCCCGATAGTAAGGCGTTTGAGGGTAAAGGGTTATCGATTGGCGGCAGTCTTCATCCAAATCCATATGGTTCCAATAGCGCAGCAGGCGACGTATCGGCAGTAGTGATGAAAAACCTGCCTAGCTGGGCGCAGTATATTCGAACACCTTCTATTCAGGTTGCGCTCATGGACGAGTGGGAATCGAAACTGGAGCGTATGGCCGAAATCACGTCGGAAGAAAATGTGACCAGCATGCTAGGCGTACCTACCTGGGGCATGGTGCTGATTGACAAAATTCTGGCGCGTACGGGCAAATCGAATATTCTGGAGGTTTGGCCAAATTTTGAGGTCATGATGCACGGAGCGGTCAACTTCCAGCCGTATCGAGAGTTGTTTCAGCAACAGGTGTTCCCTTCACCAACGGTTCGGTATCAGGAAATTTACAATGCCTCCGAAGGCTTTTTTGCCATTCAGGACGACTTGACCCGCGTGGGCGAAATGCTACTGATGCTCGACTATGGCATTTTCTACGAGTTCGTCCCTTTTCACGAAGCCGATCAGCCCTTTCCAACCGCGTTGACTATCGACGAAGTTGAACTGGATAAAAACTATGCCCTTGTCGTTTCGACCAACGGCGGTTTATGGCGTTATAAGATAGGCGACACCGTCCGATTTACATCGCTCTACCCACATCGCCTGAAAGTAAGTGGTCGTACCAAGCATTTTATTAATGCTTTTGGGGAAGAAGTGATCGTTGAAAACGCTGAAACTGCCATTACACGAGCTTGCGAAGCTACAGGTGCTATTATTGCCGACTATACCGCTGGCCCCGTTTACATGAGCAATGGAGCTACTGGTTGCCATGAATGGGTGATTGAGTTTACCCACGAGCCCGACAATCAACAGCGGTTCAATCAAATTCTGGACGAAACACTCCGGCAAGTTAATTCGGATTACGACGCTAAGCGCTACAATGATATGGTGCTCAAGCATCCCCGCATTCATGTCGTGCAACCGGGTACGTTTTACGCCTGGATGAAGCAACGCGGAAAAGTCGGTGGACAGCATAAAGTGCCTCGTCTGGCTAATTCCCGTGAATATTTAGATGATATTCTGGGGAAAGTCCTTGAGCTGTAAATAAGGAAGCTGTTTAGACTTTTCTTTTTTAGAAAATACTAGCCCGTTTTTTGTCATTCCGACGCCAGGAGGAATCTCAAGCTTGACTAGTACACAACGTTGAGATTCCTCCTGGCGTCGGAATGACAAAAAACTACCCTTTCTAAAGGGAATCTTGCAAATTCAAACAGGTTCAAGATCATCAAACACAAAGAAAAAACAGCCGTTAAATTCTGCGTTCTCCGTGTCTCTGTGTTGAATAAGCTTTTCATACTATCGATTGGCCTCAGAGAGCCAATGAAATTGCCGTTCTGCTAATTGAAAATGCCGTTTCTGGCGTTTGAGTCCTACTACCACTGAGTCATTGCGGATTTTTCCCTGCAACACGATATTATTGGTATCGGGCATGCTATAGTGCATGGTAAACAGGGGCAACGAATCGGTAGCAAATTTTTTAAACGCAATCGTATGCTGGAGTGAATCCAGTGAATAGCTAAAATACCCGCGTCGATACCGCTGCCGGAACAAGGTATCGGTCGTTTGAATACTTCCTGCGTTATTATGTTCAAAAATAACATCCTTCCAACGCAGGCTATCCACCGGGTTACCCCGAAATTGATCGACGACAAAAAAGCCCGTTGTTAGTTTCTTCGATGTTGATGCACTTTGAGGACTTCGAGAACCTAAGTATAATCTTATCAGAGGCATTATCAGAAATATACCAACAAAAGCAATCTTCAGAACGAGTTGTCCCGTTCGCATCCATTTTTTGGGCAATACAATACGAGCGGCCGGTTGGGTAGGTTTATTAAAAACGAAGAAGTTGAGTAGTCGTTTGACATCGCCCAGCAACAGAAAATTGCTGAATAGAAACAGATGGGTGGAGAACAGCTTTACGGGAATGTCATAACAGAAATTCATCACCATCACATTGAGAAATACACTTGCTGCAACAAATGCCCCTAACGTGCTGGTACGGCGAAACAGAAGCAGCACGCCCGCTAGTACTTCAACCGCTCCAGAGAAAAATTGATAAGGCGTAGAATAACCAATAAAATACCAGGATAAACGCATGGGTAATAAATCACCCAAGGGCGTTGCCAAGGCGCTTAATGACGGAAAGACCATCTGCTGTCCAAAGAGCTTGATCAACCCATAGCTCAAGGCGAACATGGCGACGTAATATCTAACCAAGATTAACAGCCAGTAGTAAGCCGTATCGTAATTCGTACGCTTATCGACAATTGTCCAGATAATCGTTCCGACAAATGCTGCCAGAATAAAAAAACAAAGCTGAGCATATCCATAGGAGGTATCACCACTACCATTTAGTGGAACCAGCACGTCTTTTACGTGAAAAATATAGGTATTGGCAAGGTTAACAAGCCAATCCTCGGCACTACTATAATACTCACCAACCAGATTCAGGAAAGGAATATCGCCCAACCAGTTCAGGGGCGACATATATAGAAGAAGATAAATGCAGAAAAACCGAAAGAGCAACTTACGCCACACGGGCCACTGTTCGGGCGAGTGAGTAGGAGCATTTATCATAAACGAATTGGCTAAGAGGAGGTTGCGGTAACGATAGCCAAATATAAACGAAAGAGTCAAATTACATTAAACAGGATTGATTAACAGGTTACAGATCAATACATCTAGTCGCTACCTTTGCAGCGAACGAAGCCATTTATCGTTCTGTTATTAAAATGATCGAGTCAGGTGTTAGACCTTCTTGTCACTCTATACTGATAGCTGAGTTTCATTCTTTCACCAGTCCACTTGTTCGCTCTTTCAGCTAATGAAATCGTTTGACATACCCGACTATTACCGTAGTAGCATTATCACCCCTCTGAAGGAATTTCGCCGGAAGCGGGATAAACTGAAAAGGGACTTCACCCCTACCCTACTCGATTTTGGTCCGATCCGGATATTGATTGCCCGGCATTTTGGCTTTTGTTACGGTGTCGAAAATGCAGTTGAGATTGCCTATAAAGCAATTGCCGAAAATCCTGGCAAACGGATTTTTCTGTTGAGTGAAATGATCCATAACCCCGACGTCAATGCCGACTTGCAGAGTCGGGGCATTCGCTTCATTATGGATACCAAAAGCAAACAACTTATTTCCTGGTCGGACCTTAAGCCTGAGGATGTCGTTATTATTCCGGCATTCGGAACAACGCTGGAAACGCAGCATCAATTGTCGTCTCTGGGTCTAGATGTTGCCAAGTATGATACCACTTGCCCATTTGTTGAGAAAGTATGGAACAAAGCGGGCCAGATTGGGCAGAAAAACTATACCGTTGTTGTGCATGGCAAGCCAAGCCACGAAGAAACCCGAGCTACTTTCTCACATAGTAAAGAAGGGGCCCCAACGGTTGTTGTGAAAGACATGGCTCAGACACAACGCCTGGCAAAGTACATGTTAGGCGAGTTACCACCCGATGCCTTTTACGCTGAGTTTGTCAATCAATACTCGGTTGGTTTCGACCCAACCCGTGATCTGGAGCGCATTGGGGTTGTGAATCAAACAACCATGTTAGCCTCCGATACGCAGAGCATTGCTGATTATTTAAAGCAGGTGATGATTCAAAAGTATGGGCTAACCGCCGATTCGGTTGACACACACTTTGCCAATACGCGTGATACCCTCTGTTACGCAACCAACGACAATCAGGATGCTACCTATGCGTTGCTCAACTACCCAGCCGATTTCGCTATTGTGGCGGGTGGATATAACTCCTCCAACACATCGCACATTGTTGAGCTTTGCGAAGAGAAATTGCCGACCTATTTTATTGAGTCGGAGCAGAAAATCCTGTCCGACAAGCTAATCCGCCATTTCGATGGGCATACCAAACAAGAAGTTGTCACCGAAAACTTCATTCCTCAACGTGATAACGCGGAGCCGGTTACAGTCTTACTAACCTGTGGAGCCTCATGCCCCGATGCTATTGTTGAAGGTATTTTGTTAAAACTCGTCAGCTTTTTCCCAAACGCCCGTTCAATCGGCGAGGTGATGGAAAATGTGATGGGGTAACTACTGCACTTTTATGACAGAAACCTGGCTTTCGTTATGAAGGCGATCTATGGCTGTTATAGCGTACACGTACTTCTTCTTCGGATCAGCGGTCTTGTCAACAAAACGCGTGGTCGATTCGCCAATACAACGGGCTAAAATATAACGGGGGTCGTTCAGTTCCAATCGTGGGCGCCGTCCTTCGAAACGATAAATCAGGTACTCATTCGCCCCATCGCCATCAGAGGCTTCAGCCGATTCCTGCCAGAATAGCTCTACGCCTTCGGGTATGATAGCCGCTTTCAAATCGCGGGGTGGCAAAGGTGGAATACTGTCTAGCCAGGGCATGGCAGGTACTAAAGCCATATGCCGATAGAGATTTGTTTGCAGCGAATCGCGGAAAGACAGCGGGTTAAGTTTTAAATTTTTTGCACTGAACAAAACGCTGCCCTGAACAACCTGATGCTGACGATTATAACGTATCTGATTTGGGAACTCCGTGGCTCGCCCCCAGCCCGGATCACGCTCAGAACCCCGACCAACCCGGTAAACGGCATGGCCAATGTATAAATGCGCCTTTCCTGAATTGCGTTTCCACCAATCGATCAAGGTTTTATAAGGCACTCGGCCAAATTCCGAACTGAAATAAACCTGTGGTACGATGTAGTCAATTGTGCCTTCACGCGCCCATTTCCGCGAATCAGCGTAATTATCGTAATAAGATTGCCCACCGTTGGTAGCCGACCCTTCGGGATCATTACTCTGGTTTTTCCAGATGCCAAACGGGCTAACGCCAAACTTTATCCACGGTTTATTGGCCCGAATCGAATCCCGAATTTCAACGATGAGTTTGTTCACGTTATCTCGTCGCCAGTCACCTTTGGTCATGCCATTGTAATTAGCCTTGTAGGTGCTGTCGTCCCGCAAAACCTGGCCAGGCTCGGCATAGGGATAAAAATAATCGTCGAAATGAATCCCATCGATATCATACTCCCGAACCACATTGGCAACAATACCAGCCACGTATGAACGCACTTCGGGTATACCCAGATTAAATAATTTACGTCCGCCATAGCTTAACATCCAACCTGGCTTCCGGTAAATAATATTGGTCGGTGCAATGCTGGAATATTTGCTGAATGTGGCCCTATCGAGGTTAAACCAGGCATGAAACTCAAGTCCACGCTGATGCGCCTGATCAATCATCAGTTCCATTGGGTCGTAGAATGGCTCAGGTGCCAGCCCTTGCTTCCCCATTAGCCATTCTGACCAGGGTTCCGAACTTTTAGCGTAAAATGCATCAGCCGCCGATCGTATCTGGACAATTACAGCATTCAGCCCCATTTGCTGGTACATATCGAACATACTCAGAATTTCGCGCTGCTGATCGGCCACTGGTAAACCTTTTTTACTTGGCCAGTCAATATTATCGACCGTAGCTACCCAAACCGCCCGAAACTCCCGTTTAGGTGGTGCTGGTGTTTGAAACGTCACGCCATCCATTTCAAGCGAATCCTCAGGGACTGCCACCACAACCGTTGCTGGCTTAGGCGGGGTAGTTTTAACAACCGCAGGTTTTTGAGCAACCGGAGGCTGCGTGGTAGTTGGACGAGCAGGGCTAACAGCTCTGGCAGGCGGTCTTCGTGTAACAACAGGCACTGGCTTGGCCTGACGGCAACTATCCCAGCCAATAACCGCAACTAACAGAAACAAATAAGCAATTGGACGCATTAATGAAGGCGGGTTAATCGACAAAAATAACGATAGTTTAGATTTGTCATACCTGTTCTGGATCTGGGCTTGTTTTTTGCCGCTTGCCACTTCGTCGACAAGCCTCGCTACAATACACGACATGTTCCCAATTCTTCTCCCATTTTTTTCGCCAGCTAAACGGCCGATTACAAGCCGGGCAAAGTTTAGTTGGCAGATTTTCCTTTTTCTGCATTTTCATACAACGCAACTCGATTGGTTCACATGCCTAAGCAATGGTTGTATGACATTCGACTTTATTAATACGAACATCAAATCCTATTCGGTATAAACCGTACAAACAATATACGGCAATAGAAAAAATCGAACCGTTTGAAAAGCTGGATTAGCCCGAACAAATGAGGTTATTAAATCAAAGAAGTTCATTAACAACAAGAAGTAACGAACTCTACATCATACGAATACTACCGAATGATAAAAATAGGATTTGGCAACTAGTCTATAAATCTTAATATTGTGCCGTTTATGAGGAAGATATGCAATATTTGTTTCGCCTTTTTTAAATATTCATAGGTTTTTAAGAATTTTCTATTGTAAAAGATAGTAGATTTGCACCGTTCTGCACACAAATTCTAATTCAACAGACGACCTCCGTTTATGTCAATTCATAAATTAGATCAGATAGATCGCAACGTATTAGAGATTTTACAAGCTAACGCTAAAATTACTAACGCACAGCTTTCTAAAGAAATTGGCCTTTCGCCAGCCCCTACACTTGAGCGGGTAAAAAAACTAGAAACCTCAGGAATTATTCAGAGCTATCATGCTCAGTTAAGCCGGGAGAAAATTGGCCTGGGCGTAACCACATTCGTTATGGTGACGCTGGTTGGCCACAAAAAAGACACAACAATGTCGTTTGTGGATCGGGTGAATCAGATTCCCGAAATTATCGAATGCCACCACATTACTGGCTCAGGAGACTTTCTGTTAAAAGTGATTTCGAAAGATATCTCATCGTATCAGGCTCTAATGCTCGACGTCATTAACGAAATCGATGAGGTAGCCAGCACCCAAACGATGGTAATCATGTCGACCTTCAAGGAAAGCAAAGTGTTACCAATTCCTTGATGTATGCTATAGGATGTATGATATATTTAGACAACGACTATATCATACATCCTATAGCATACATAAGCATAAGCCTAATCCTTCCTCTTCCTTCGCTCCTCTCGTCTTGCTTTTTTCGCGTCATCAAGCGCTTTCTTAGCCTCCTTGTACTGACTGGATTTTCGTTCCGCTTTGTCTAGTACTTCATTAAAGTAGGTCTGGGCCAGGTCGTAATTTTTCTCTCCATTCGCAATCTTCGCCAATCCGATCAACGACGACAAGTAATAGCCCGACGTTGTCGAATTTGTCTGCTTTGAGAAGTCGACCGATTGCTGGTAGTATTTCTTCGCTTCGGCTACGTTGTTATAAAACACGCTGTTAACGTAGCCTAGTATATAAGCCGCTGTCCGTCCGCTAACGCCCTCATAACCCGATTGCGTGCGACTCACTTTTTCCAGAATATCTTTAGAAATCCGTTCGGCTTCGTTCAAGCGCCCTGTTACAAAGGCCGACCGGGCAAAGTACCGCTCAAAAAATGGATTATCAGGGTACTGCTCGGCCATGTACTTTGACATCTGATACGCTTTATCGTACTGATTCTCCATACTATAAATCTGAACCAGAAAGTAACGGGCCTCAACGCGCGTATAGAAGGCCGTATTCGCCGTTTTCTCTAACTCCTTGATACCGGTCGCCTTATTGCCTTTGGGAAAAAAGATCAGAATTGGCTTCAGCAGGGGGTAATTTTCGGGAATCCACTGGGCATAATAGTTATACATGCCATCCCCAAAGAGCAACTCAGGACTGAAATCGGCGTTGCCCTTACATTTTTCAAAATACTTCAGGGCATTTTTACCCGCAAACGTGGCTTTTGCCCATTTTTTTCGCTCCGAATACAGTCGACTTTTAAAGGCGTAAGCAGCAGCCAGGAAAAAAGCCGGTTCGAGTTTATTCTCACTGTTATCGTATAATTCTTCGGCCAGCGTGATTGTCGAGTCCATATACATTAAGCACTGGTCATCGTAATCCGTCACATCAGTATTCGGAACAATTTTCCACCACTCGGCCAGTCCCATCAGGAACGTCGGCATCGGATGTTTGGGATAACGCAGCCGTAACCACCGAAACTCCTTATCGGCTTCGTAGAATTTGTAGTTATACATCTGGTTGATAGCCTCCGCCGATTCAATTTGAACGCCCGGATGCTTCAATAGACCATCATACTTTTTATCAAACGCCGACGGATCATAAAGCTGAGCCTGGGCTAAACTAGCCATACTCATCAGCCAAACCGTCAACACGAGTTTCTTCATTTCGTCAAAATCAATTAGTTAGTATATCAACGTAATCTGCTGGCTCTGCGTTTGCCAATTGTTATTTTTCAATCGTTTTTTTGTCCACGACCTTACTATCGGCGTATCTTTGCCGCCCCACAGACATCGATATGATAACGATAAAAGATAAAACGTTCGTCCCGTTTATTACTGCCGAAGCTATTCAGACGCGCATTCAGGAACTAGCCGAACAGATTAACCAGACATACGCTGGCAAAACTCCTCTCATGGTCGTTATCCTGAATGGGGCTTTTCTGTTTGCCGCTGACCTGGCGAAGCACTTAACAATTCCTTGCGAAATCACGTTTTTACGGGTTTCTTCCTACAAAGGAACGGAATCGACCGGGCAACTGAAAGAAATCCTGGGCCTTACCGAATCTGTTGCCGGCCGTGACCTTATTGTGGTCGAAGATATTGTTGATACAGGCAAAACCCTCTGCGATATCCGCGATCAACTTCAGGCGCAAGGCCCTTCGTCGCTTGCCATTGCTACACTACTCTTCAAGCCCGAAGCCCTACAAAAACCAATTGATTTGCAGTACGTTGGGTTTGAAATCGAAAATAAATTCGTTTTAGGGTATGGTCTGGATTATGATGGACTAGGTCGAAATACACCCAATATTTTGGTGCTTGAATAAGCTAGTATTAGGAGCGAGGAGTTAGGACTGAGAATGGCTGACGCAAGCAAATTGCTGCCGAATGGATTCTCAGTCCTAACTCCTCGCTCCTAATACTTATCGATCCACCTCCCCCATCACGACATCAATTGATCCGATTATTGCCACCAAATCGGCTAGCATAGCGCCACGGCTGATTTCGTGAATGACGGATAGGTTGTGAAAGCAACACGAACGGGATTTGCAGCGCACGGGGACGTCTGATTTGCCATCCGTACGAAAGAAAAACCCTAACTCTCCTTTGGCACTTTCCGCGCGAGCATAGAAATCCATCGCCTTCGGGCGAATTTTCTTCGGCACAACCGCTTGTGGATCATAGTCGCGCGTTCGTTTATGATCGCCCATAAGCTGATCCAGACACTGTTCAATGATGCGAATGGATTCGTGGCACTCCAGTACCCGAACATTATTGCGATCCCAACAATCGCCAACGGTTCCCATTTTGCCTTCGCCAATCGGAATATCGAAATCCAGTTCAGGGTAAACCGAATAGCCATCTACCCGACGCAGGTCATAGCGTAAACCCGAGCCCCGAAGCATCGGACCCGTACAGCCATAATTGATGGCAACGGGCAATGGAAGTACCCCAACATTAGCCGTTCGTTTTACGAAAATCTCGTTCTCAATAACCAGTTGTTGCAGCTCTACTAATTTGGGTTTCAAGTAGGTAATGAATTCCCGGCACCGTTCTTCAAAACCCACCGGAAGATCATAAAATAAGCCCCCTACCCAAATATAGTTGTACAACATTCGAGCCCCGCTTACCCATTCGAGCAGCCGCTGAATGTGTTCACGATCGCGCATGAGCCAGAGAAAAGGCGTATAAGCACCAATATCGAGTGCGTATGTCCCAATGCCGACAAAGTGTGCCGCAATACGATTTAATTCGGCTACCAGCACCCGGATGTATTCGGTGCGTTTCGGAATATCGTTCTGAATACCAAGCATTCGCTCCACACCCATCACAAAGGCATGTTCGCAGTTCATAGCAGCCAGATAATCGAGCCGATCTACGAACGGAATTGCCTGATTGAAGGGTAACGACTGCGCATGTTTCTCAAAACAACGGTGGAGATAACCTAGATGCGGAATCACATCGACAATAATTTCTCCATCGGTAACCACTTCGAGCCGCAATACCCCATGCGTTGATGGGTGTTGCGGCCCCATATTCAGAATCATCTCCCCTTCCTGAAGCATGTCGGGGCGATAGACACCAGGTTCCGAAGCCCGAAAATGGCCGGGAGCGTACTCGTATTGAATTGTTTGCGTGGTCATGACAACCCCAAAGGTCGAAAGCGGGAATCCGATTGCCAAACTTTACGCACTTTTCTGACCTAATTCATTACAAATCATCAGTTTTTCTTAAAAAGCTATTGGCTAAATAAAAGTAATTCCGTACCTTTGCGCTCCTTATCGAGAAAACGAACATTAGCGATGGCAAAGAAAGGCGCCAATAGAATCCAGGTTATTCTGGAATGCACCGAGCAAAAAGACAGCGGTGTACCCGGCATGTCCCGGTACATCACCACGAAAAACCGGAAAAATACGCCAGCGCGTATCGAACGGAAAAAATACAACCCGTTTCTGAAGAAAGTAACGGTACATAAAGAAATTAAATAGGTTTTAGGTTTATAGTTTTCGGTTTACAGCAGATAATAATCTGAATTTGAATCCGAAAACCGAGAACCGTAAACCATAAACTGCAAAATCGACATGGCAAAAAAGGTAGTTGCAACCCTGAAAACGAAGGATAACGGTAAGGCATTTGCCAAAATCATCAAAGCCGTTAAATCGCCTAAAACTGGCGCTTATACCTTCAAAGAAGAAATGGTTCCCGTTGATGAAATTCAGGCTGCGCTGAAAAGCTAGTCTTGACTACGTTAACCACGTCGACGAATCGGCGCCCTGGAGAACCCGTTTCTGTACAAAGAAATTTGTCCCACAGCCTTCATGGTTCTGTGGGACTTTTTTTGCTGTAGTTTTGTTGAACCAGTCAATAGTTAATATACTATGCCCGCGCCTGCCTATACACAGGCTGACACAGTAAAGTTAATCATTGATTGCTAATCCACTATCGACTCACGACCGCACGAGCGGCCCCATTTTTATGGCTCTATTCGGCTTATTCTCGAAAGAAAAAAAAGAAACACTCGACAAAGGATTAGAGAAAACGAAAGACAGTTTTTTCTCGAAACTTGGCCGGGCCGTCGTTGGCAAATCGACCGTTGACGAAGAAGTCCTCGACGAACTCGAGAACGTTCTGATTTCATCGGATGTAGGCGTTGAAACAACGGTTAAAATTATTCGCCAGATCGAAGAACGTGTTGCTCGTGACAAGTATATGGGCACCGATGAACTCGACCGAATACTTCGCGAAGAGATTGCCACGCTGCTTTCAGATAATAACACGACCGATGTGTCGGACGACTTTGATTTGCCCGTTGGGAAAAAGCCCTATGTAATTATGGTCGTCGGTGTCAATGGTGTTGGCAAAACCACAACGATTGGCAAATTGGCGGCTCAATTTCACAAACGCGGCAAACAGGTTGTCTTGGGTGCTGGCGATACGTTCCGGGCAGCAGCCGTAGATCAACTCAAGCTCTGGGGTGATCGCGTTGGTGTACCCGTCATTTCGCATGGAATGAACACCGATCCTTCGGCAGTGGCCTTCGATGCTGTTAAAAAAGCAACCGATATGAATGCCGATGTGGTCATTATTGACACAGCTGGCCGACTACATACCAAAATCAACCTGATGAACGAGTTGACCAAGATCAAGCGCGTCATGCAGAAGTTCACCCCCGATGCACCGCACGAGGTACTTTTGGTTTTAGACGGATCAACCGGGCAAAACGCGTTTATTCAGGCAACCGAATTCACAAAAGCAACCGAGGTTACGGCACTGGCGATCACGAAACTAGATGGCACAGCCAAAGGTGGTGTAGTCATCGGAATTTCAGATCAGTTTAAAATCCCGGTTAAGTATATTGGTGTTGGCGAGAAAATAGAGGACTTGCAAACGTTCAACAAGATGGAGTTCGTGGATTCGTTCTTTAAGAAATGATTTTTGAATGGCTTATTCTCTTTCTTTCTCAGATAAAGCACTTAAAAGTCTTAAACGTATCCCCAAATCTGATAGTGAACGAATTATTACAGCACTCGAAGAATTGGCAATAGCTCCCGATAGCAAAACCAATGTAAAGCGATTGAATAATCATGCAGAAGCCATCTTCAGATACGAGTAGGTAATTACCGCGTTTTGTATGACAAACATGACGCACTCCGCATAATTGCAGTAATTGATGTTGGACATCGAAAGGATATTTACGAATGACACTTAACGCTCAAATTATTCAATCAGAAGGCAAGCCAGCATTTGCGGTTATTGCTTACGAAGAATACGAAGCTATTCAACAAAGTCTTTCGTCTTTTGACAGCCTTGAAGATTTTGCCGATTACGTTCATTCGCTAAACGTAAAAAATGCAACAACAACTTGGCATACGTTAGATGAGGTAAAAAAAGAATTGGGTTTATGATAACACAAGAATTGGGCCTTTTACTAGCCTTAGTGCCATTATTGGTAAATTCTGCCTACGCCCAGAAAATTCAACGGCAAAAAATCGCCAGCACCGCTGCGCTTCAGGGAATATGCGGAACTGTGTTGGTAAAGCAGGGCAATTATATGCCAGGCCCAGGCTCACCCAGACCTAATGCCAATGGTACTCCTGCTGAGCGCGAGGTACTAATTTTCCCCTTGTTGAATATGAGTCAGGTGGAAGCTGGTGATAATGGCTTTATTCATTCGGTTGGTATGGCCAAACCAATCAAGACAGTCAAATCGGGAAAAGATGGCACCTTCTGTGTCAATCTTCCTAAGGGACGATATTCAGTCATTGTGCAGGAACCAAAAGGCTTATACGCCAACTTATACGACACCAAGAATAATATTTTTCCGGTGACTGTCGAGTCAGGGAAGAGCGCGAAAATTAAGGTCGAGATTACGCATCAGGCCGTGTTTTAAATAAGTAATGCGGACATCCTGTCCGCAATAGCTTTCAATAAAGCGGACAGGATGTCCGCATTACGAATGAAAACCAAAGGAGTACGTACTAATAAAATCAATATCGTCACGCTCGGTTGCTCAAAGAACCTTGTGGATTCGGAGGTGCTGTTTACGCAACTCAAGGGCAATGGTATGAACGTGACGCACGAATCGAAAAAAGACGATGCCAACATCGTCGTGATCAACACGTGCGGTTTTATAGACAATGCGAAAGAAGAGTCGATAAACACCATTCTGCGCTATGTCGATGCGAAGGAAGCGGGCATTGTCGACAAAGTTTACGTAACAGGTTGTCTGTCGCACCGTTATAAAGACGAACTCGAAGTCGAAATGCCAACCGTTGATGCCTGGTTTGGTACCAACGAGCTGCCCCGAATGCTGAAAACGCTCCGAGCCGATTACAAACACGAACTCGTTGGCGAACGGCTCCTGACAACCCCAGCTCACTATGCCTACCTGAAAATTGCCGAAGGCTGCGATCGACCTTGTTCATTCTGTGCCATTCCGTTGATGCGGGGAGGCCATGTGTCGCGCCCAATAGAAGAGCTGATCACCGAGGCAAAGTCATTAGCTAGGCGGGGCACCAAAGAATTGATTCTTATCGCCCAGGACCTAACCTATTATGGGCTTGATCTCTATAGAAAACGTAACCTTGCGGACCTTATCAATCAGTTAGCCGATGTGGAAGGCATTGACTGGATTCGGTTGCAGTATGCCTATCCGTCAGGCTTCCCGCTGGAAGTACTGGATGTGATGCGCGATCGTCCAAACGTTTGTAATTACTTGGACATGCCTTTACAGACAGGCTCAACCGAGCTGCTGAAACTCATGCGCCGGGGTATTACGCGGGAAAAAACCGAAGACCTGATTCATACCATCCGCGATCGAGTGCCGGGTATTACGCTCCGTACAACGCTAATCGTGGGTCACCCCGGCGAAACGGAAGCCATGTTTGGCGAAACGTACGAATTCGTAGAACGGATGCGTTTCGATCGGATGGGCGTGTTTACCTACTCTCATGAAGATCAGACCCACTCGTTTACGATGCCCGACGATGTTCCTGCCGATATTAAACAGGAACGCGCCGACGAGTTAATGGAGCTTCAACAAGGCATTTCGCACGAATTGAATCAGAAGAAAGTCGGGCAAACCTACAAAGTGTTATTCGATCGGAAAGAAGGAGGCTATTTTATTGGTCGTACCGAAGCTGACTCACCCGAAGTGGACAACGAAGTCTTGGTACCAGCCAGTCAGTACGTTCGGATGGGCGATTTTGCGAACGTGCGCATTAACCGAGCCGACGATTTTGATTTATACGGAGAGGTTGTGTAAACTAGTGCTTTGGCAAAAGAGATTCTATAGATTAAAGCTATCTAAATTTGTCTTTTTCTAGATTAGGGTTAGCGTGTTTTTGTCATCCCGACGCAGGAGGGATCTTCGGTAGAGCCTATAAATAACCCTTTATCGAAGATCCCTCCTGCGTCGGGATGACAAAAAGCAACCTAGCTTTCTATAAACGTAGAAGTTTAATGACGGAAAAACCCGAACCTTGCGGGTTTTTCCGTTGTTGAGCCGAATAAATCCCAACCCCCGCCCATCGCATGGACTGTCAGTACCTGCCGCTTACCTCGACCGGCCAGTTTTCGTCACTATTCCTCGATTACATCAACAAAAAAGATAGTTTAACTCCTTTTTACAATCGCTTTCCGGACGTAGCTGCTTTTGGCGGGCAGATTGCTGATAAGTCATTTGATGCATCGAAACGGCAGGTTTTAGTCAATACGCTTGAGCGGCAATATGCGGGTATTGCCAACAAACCTGACTTTTCCGCATTACTCCAGCCCAATACATTCACCGTTACGACGGGTCACCAACTGAATATTTTTACGGGACCGTTATACATTGTTTATAAGCTCATTACGACCATTAATCTGGCCCGAAAGCTGAAAGAAACGTATCCTGATTACAATTTCGTGCCAGTGTACTGGATGGCCACCGAAGACCATGACTTCGCCGAAATCAACCATTTCTCGATGTTCGGGAGAAGTTACGTCTGGCAAACCGAACAGCGTGGTGCTGTCGGGCGAATGAATCCACGGGAGCTAAAAACGCTGTTTACCCAGATTCCGGAGAAACTAGCTTTGTTTGAAGAAGCCTATTTCAAACAGGACACCTTAGCGAATGCTGTTCGGTATTACATCAATGAATTGTTTGGTGCCGAAGGGTTAGTTTGTCTGGACGCCGACGATGCAGATCTCAAGCGCCTTTTTGCGCCTGTCATGCGCGATGAGCTTATCCATCATCAGTCAGGGGAGTTAGTCCAACAGAAAACGCAGGAGCTGGAAAGTTTAGGCTATAAAACCGTAATTACCCCTCGGGATATCAACCTGTTTTACCTCGACGATCAACTTCGTGAACGTATTGAACGTAAGGAAGATGGTACGTATAAAGTAATCAATACGCAGCTAAAATTTTCGGAGTCTGAGTTACTGAACATTTTAGAACAGAACCCCGAACGCTTCAGCCCAAACGTTGTCTTACGTCCACTTTATCAGGAAACAATTCTGCCAAATCTGGCCTATATCGGTGGGCCTTCTGAAGTGCCTTACTGGTTGCAGTTGAAAGGTGTTTTTGACCATTTTCGGACACCATTTCCAATACTGATGCCGCGTAATTTTGCCATGTATGTTCCATCGGTAAGCGCAAAACGCATTGGCAAACTCGGTCTCACACCCGAAGAACTCTTTCAGGATACCCTTACACTCAAACATGCCTATGTAGAACACCATGCTCGACATGCGCTCAAGTTCGACAATGAGAACAAGACCGTAAATAAAGCATTGGATGCTATTTTGCATAAAGCGCAGATGGTCGATCCAACGCTCGAAAAAGCCGTTCTGGCCGAAACTAAGCGGTTTGCCAACGCCGTTGCCCGACTTGAAAAGAAAATGCGACGGGCCGAAGAGCGAAATCAGGAAACGGGTGTTCGCCAGTTACTGGCCGTTAAAAACGAGCTTTTTCCCAATGGAGGTTTACAGGAACGAAGCGAAAACTTCCTGACATTTTACCTGACGGATCGCCAGTTTCTCCAGAAAATGCTGGCCGCTTTCAATCCATTCGATTACCGGATGCAGCTTTGTCTGGAGTAAGGAACGCGGAGTATGAATAAAGCGGAGCTACGTCGCGAGTATTTGGGCAGGCGCAAAGCGTTGACAGTCGATGAGGTCGCGCACCGGAGTCAGGCAATAGCACAGCGTTTTCTAAATTTTCTTATCCAGACGGATTTGGCCACAAAACCGTTACTGATTCATACGTTCTTGCCAATTCGGCGGCAGCATGAAGTGGATACGTGGCTGATTATTGATTCCATCTGGAAACAGTTCCCACAAATAACGCTTGCCATCTCAGTAACCGATATCGCAGCTAATCAGCTCACCCACTATCCTTTCTATCCTGATACTCGTTTACAGGAAAATCGCTGGGGCATTCCCGAGCCGATTGATGTTACGCAAAAATCGGCCATTGATAGTCGTCAAATCGATCTGGTTCTCGTACCACTTTTGGTATTCGATACACAAGGACACCGGGTTGGTTATGGCGGAGGCTATTATGACCGTTTTTTAGCCAACTGTCGACCAGACTGCTTGAAAGTGGGACTTTCGTTTTTTAAACCGATTGAAGCAATCGACAGTATTGAAGTGACTGATTTCAGGCTGAACATTTGCATCACACCTAGGCAATTATTTAGCTTTTAGGCAGTTAAGATTTTTAAAAACTCCCATTAATAACATTTAATCAGGATTAGCAATATCTAATCAAAGTTTATTTATATTTTAATACAATAAGTACCTAGCTGTTGTTAACTTTCTCAAAAGAACAACAACTATGAAAAAAATTCTGCTTTTACTGCTTCTAGGCCCACTACATGTATGGGCACAACAAGACAGAATACCTCCGCCTGTTTCTGCCGAGAATCTTAAGCCTATTGAAAGCGATCTTATTCCTACTTACAATGGCCGTTACGGGGGTGGAATACGAACACAGTATGTGTATGACGGGATAGATGTTCGGCACGCCAAAGATTTAGGTCCCTACATCATGGCCTCCAATGACCCCGATGCCATTCGAGAATTTAAAAGCTATATGACCAGCCGACATGCGGGTGGCTGGCTAATTGCGGGAGGTCTCGTAACAGCGGGCGTTGGCTTAATCGTGGGCGTCTCTAACGATCACTCAGGCGAAGCCAGCAAGGGGACTTTTTCGTCAACCGGGGTTGTCACCAATGGCACCATATGCTATGGGTATTGTAATTCTGTCCCAGACCGCACAAACACGGCGGCCGTAAAAGCAGGCGTAACAACTTTCTTCTCTGGGCTGATTGTAGCCGCTATTGGCGGATTTATGTTACGGCCAGGCCCTCATCTTCGTCGATCGGTTCAGTATTATAACCGCTCTCTGAAGCAGCAAGGCATTTCCTGGCAAGTAACACCTTATTCATCACTGTCTAATTCTGGAATAGGATTAATAGGACGATTCTGATTTTTTTAGAATATAATTCCTGACCGTCAAAGTTTTACCGTACTTTTGCACTCCAATTCAGAGTGCGGGTAGAAACCCGCTTTTTATTAACTAGTTAAAAGCGGGTTTCCACCCGCATACAAGTATGAAAATCGCAGTCGTTGGCGCCACAGGCCTGGTCGGTGGCGAAATCCTGAAGGTTCTGGCAGAACGGAACTTCCCTGTATCTGAACTTCTTCCCGTCGCTTCCGAGCGTTCGGTTGGTAAACAGGTTGAGTTTAAGGGTAAACCGTACACAGTCGTAAGCTTCGAAGATGCTATTGCTGCCAAACCTGCCATTGCGATTTTTTCGGCGGGTGGTGGTACCTCGTTAGCCCTAGCCCCTAAGTTTGCCGAAGCCGGCATTGTTGTTGTCGACAACTCGTCGGCCTGGCGGATGGACCCAACCAAAAAACTGGTTGTACCCGAAGTAAACGCGGATACGCTGACTTCTGAAGACAAAATCATCGCGAACCCAAACTGCTCGACGATCCAGATGGTTGTGGCGCTAAAACCCTTACACGATCGGTATAAAATCAAACGTGTTGTTGTATCGACTTATCAGTCGGTAACTGGAACGGGTAAAGCAGCGGTTGACCAACTTTTTGCAGAACGTGCAGGAAATACAGAGGTAGCGAAAGTATACCCACACCCAATTGACTTGAATGTGTTGCCACATATCGACGTCTTCCTCGACAATGGTTATACCAAAGAGGAAATGAAGATGGTGAATGAGACCAAGAAAATTATGGGCGACGATTCGATTCAGGTAACTGCCACTACCGTTCGGATTCCAACCATTGGTGGCCACTCTGAAGCGGTGAACATTGAGTTCGAAAATGAATTTGAACTAAGCGACATCGCTTCGATTCTGAGCAACACCGAAGGTGTTATTGTTCAGGACGACCCAGCTAATAAAATCTACCCAATGCCTTTAACGGCGCACGGGAAAGATGAAGTATTCGTTGGCCGCATCCGTCGCGATGAAAGTCAGCCAAAAACGTTGAACATGTGGATCGTAGCCGATAACCTACGTAAAGGAGCTGCTACCAACGCGGTTCAGATTGCGGAATACCTGTTGAAACATAATCTGGTTGAAGCTGATGCTGTAACAGCTTAACCAGTTATCCTGACCAAGAACCAAAAGTCCCATCTGGCTTGCTGCTGGATGGGACTTTTGCTGTATATTGATCTATGAATATGACACCAATCATCCAACTCCACGACCTTCATAAATCCTACGGATCAACTCCCGTTCTGAAAGGCATTAACCTGAGTGTATCGGCTGGGCAAGTAGTGGGTTATATTGGCCCTAACGGTGCCGGGAAGTCCACAACCATTAAAATCCTGATTGGCATGCTGCCCGACTATACGGGCGAAGCAACCGTATTGGGCATGGATGTAAAAACGAACTCGCTCGATATTAAACGCCGAATTGGTTACGTTCCTGAAAACGCAGCTTTGTATGACACCCTTACGCCCATGGAATACCTACAATTCATTGGGCAATTGTATGGGTTAGATACCACGCAAATTGAACACAAAGCTCTTGAGTTGCTTCGCCTGTTTCAACTCAATGAGTACGCCAATGCCCGCATGACGACCTTCTCGAAAGGGATGCGTCAGAAAGTGTTACTTATTTCGGGGCTTCTGCATAATCCAGATGTTATTTTCCTGGATGAGCCATTATCTGGCTTAGATGCCAATGCGGTTGTGCTCGTTAAGGAAATTATTCGGCAACTCGCGAACAGTGGTAAAACGGTTTTCTACAGTTCGCACATTATGGACGTAGTGGAAAAGATTTCGGATCGAATTATTATCATTAATCAGGGGCAGATTATTGCCGATGGCACCTTCGCCGAATTGCAGCACCAGCGCCCCGAATCACTTGAGCAGCTCTTTGCCGAACTAACCGGTAGCGAAGGCCAAACGGGCATTGCCGAAGAGTTTATTCACACCTTGAAAAACTAGAGAATATGGCCACATTTATTCTCTGGATACTTGACCGACTCCAACCGCTGTTCCGCACTTTGGGGGCTGATTATGGCCAATTGCGGGCCATAGTAGCCGTAAAACTAACGATGGACAATCGGCGTAGCATCATTAGTCTGGGGCGTTACGGCAAACCGTCGGGCGAGAACAACAGTAGTTTTATCCGCATTCTGGGGATTTATACCCTTTTCGGTGGCTTTGTGGGTCTGGGTATCTTATCCTTTCCAGAGAGAGACCAGATGTTTTTTCCGCTCACCCTGCAATTTGCCTATGTTATGGCGCTATCGGCCATGACACTTATTTCGGATTTCTCATCCGTCATTCTCGATTCGTCTGACAATCAGATCATTTTACCCCGACCTGTTAATAGCCGTACACTTTGGCTGGCTCGTGTTGTACATATTGCCAGTTATCTGTTTGCCATTGCCCTTTCCATATCACTAGGTGCGGTTTTTATCATATCGACCCGTTTTGGTGCGCTGGCGGGTGTACTGGTTCTGGTACTAAGTCTGTTATCGTCAGTACTGATGGTGTTTCTGACCAATGTATTCTACCTCGTACTGATGCGGTTCATTAGTGAGGAAAAATTGCGGGAGGTGATCAATTATTTTCAGATCATCATGGCCATTCTGTTCTATGGCGGCTATCAACTTTTGCCCCGCCTAATGGCCCCAGAAATGAGACTAGCGCAGGCACTTGAACACCAGTGGTGGCATTATCTGGTTCCACCGATGTGGATGGCAGGTGCTGTCGATATGGTTGTTCAGCCAGCGATCGACCAGATGCACTTGATTTTTCTGGCATTAGCCTTCGTGACACCGTTTTCTGGCCTCTGGTTTATGAATCGCTTCCTGACCGCCGATTTCACTCAGAAACTCAGTGGACTCGATCAGGAAAGCCGCCTGGCAGAATCAGCAAGCTCTGTTCAGGAAACGCAACAAGCACCTGGTTGGGTGGATCGCTTTGCCAACGGATTTACAAACAGTCCACTTGAACGAGCAGCCTTTGCCTTCACCTGGCGCATAACGAGTCGCGACCGAAAATTCAAGCTTAAAACATACCCACAGCTAGGCTTTGGTCTGGCTTATGTGGTAGTCATGTCGATTCAGGGGCAGACCTTCGGTTCGAGTAGCTTCTTTTATCTATTTGCGCTGTACTTCGCCAGTATTTATGTGATGGTAGCGCATTACCAACTCGGCGTTTCAGATAATTATCGGGCGGCCTGGGTCTACGGGAGTGCTCCTATTCGCGAACCGGGCGCTATTTTATCAGGCTCGCTAAAAGCTTTGATTATCAAACTTCTGACCCCTTTCTACCTTTTACTATCCGCTTATATTCTCTATCGATACGGCACCGATAAGATTAGTGATGTACTCCTGGCGTTCTGTAATTCACTGGTAATGGTAGTAAGTTCAGCTCTCCTGTCAACCCGATACATGCCCTTCTCAACAGCACAGGATGCGTTGAAGCAAAATAATACTGCTCGTGGACTATTGATTAGCATCGTTCTGGGGATAGTCGGTTTCTCACATTATGGTCTGACGTTTGTGCCATATGGCGTTTGGCTGGCTACTCCGGTATCAATTGCTACGTTTTGGATTCTTCTTCAGCAATACAAAAAGACAGATTGGGGTAAGATTGTGATGGGGTAAGGGAAAATACGGTTTAACTACAGACCAAAGTAGATTCTCGGGTGCGCCCGTGCGGTTGATTCTATTGATAATCAACACCTAAACGATCAATTAGAATCGAAAGAATCTCTAGAATCTAAATTGGACAAGTACTAACCCACGATCCCATGTTCCAGCAAGGTCGAAAACAACGCAGGTGAACCGGAAAATGGGCCCGAAGATGCCACTTTCAAGGTAGCCAGTGCAGCTCCAAACTCGCCAGCTTCTTCTACGTGGCTACCTTGAACCCGTTTCAACAGATAACCCGCCATGTACGTATCACCACAGCCGGTAGCATCCACAACGGCGGTGGGCTTGAAAGCCGGGATCTCGTAAAAAGTACCTTCGGTATAAATTAATGACCCCTCGCTTCCAAGCGTTATAATCACTTCACGTACGCCCAGGTCGGCAAGGTACATAGCGCCATCCCAGGCATTTTTCTGGCCGGTAACGACCTCCATTTCAAATTCATTTGCCTTCAGGATGCTTATATAAGGAAGGATATACTTTTTGTGAATCCAATCCTGATACACCACTCTCTTATTCCGAACGCGTCGTAAATAGCCTTGAATGTCGAGCGATACGATCCCGCGTTTCGACAAATCCTCAATCACGTTTATGGGAATATCATCGGCAAGCAGAGGCCCTAAATGAAATAGTTTCGCATCGATCGTGGGCATCTTAGAGAGCCGAAAGGGAGCTGCCTTTTGCAGTACCTGTTGCTCCCGATGATTCTGATCGTCACTGTAGCTGTTCTGAAAATAAACGGTGTGTTTACTTGGCAGGATGTCGACATCAACCCCTTCGGCCTGAAGACCGTCGACAATGTGATAGTCCTGCTGAGCGAGGGCCGTAATTAGTTTATACTCAATATCGGCATGCAAAAGGGCCTTGGAAAAGTAAAAAGAGGTGCCTCCCGGCATGTAGCTCACAGCTTGTGATGTGACTATTTTGTCAAGAGTTATATGTCCTATTGTGCATATGTCTACCATAGTTTTCCTCTGCCGCTATCCGACAGTTTACGTTTTATAAGTGTCAAGTATGTATTCAACAATCCTTTCTAGTCAATGTCACTACGCGGCATGAAAATATGAGGCACCGCACTATCTTTCTGAGATACAGTCCCATTTAGAAGATTAAAAATTGGCATCTCTCTTTTCCGTAGAGGAATAAGCAGATTAATGCCAACAATGTTCCCAACCATAAAAATATTTAAAACAAATAATTTAAACATTTGATTAAATCATTTGGCAAATATAAATAACCCGCTATACCTTTGCTACATAATATTGGCGTAATGACAAAATCAGCTAGTTCAACTGAGGAAAAAATTAAGGAGGCAGCGAAAAAGGTATTCCTGGAAAAAGGTTTCGACGGAGCCACAACCCGCGATATCGCAAAGGAGGCTGATCTGAACTGTGCTCTGATGAATTACTATTTCAGGAGTAAGGAAAAGCTATTTGGCGAAGTCTTCAACGAGATGCTTCAGCTTTTCTTTGCGGGTATGACCTCTGTACTTACGGAGCCCATTAGCTTGAAAGAGAAAATAATTCGGCTGATAGAGCATGATTTCCAAACCTTTAAGCAGCACCCGAGCTTATGCATCTTTATCCTGAATGAGTTGCATAGAGACCCCGACCACCTGGTGAATATTATACAGGCGGCTAAGACGCAGCCAACCTTGCTGTTTGAGCAGCAGCTTAAAGACGCCATTGATCAGGGGGTAGTACGCCCTGTGAACCCCCATCATGTGCTAAGCCTATTGCTGTCGAATACGCAATTTATTTTTCTGGGGAAGGCCATCACCATGAATACCTGGCAAATGACCGAAGCCACATTTAACACCTATGCAGAAGAACATAAACAACTTGTTACACAAATGATTATCAACTTTTTATTCATTGAAAAATCGGAGGATAAGCAAACCCTACAGGTCTCTGAGCCTGCTTTGTTAGCGCTCGCCTAGAAGGTCCGTTCCACTACACTCCATGCACAAACTGATTGCTACCGGCCTGGGTATCGGCTACATCCGTAAAGGGGGTGGAACGGTAGCTGCTGTTGCGTGCTGTGTGGTTTGGTATCTGGCCCAATCGATTACCCATCCGTTCTATACGCCTATACTTATTACCATTGGCATTACGGCAATCGGTATATGGTCGGCCAATGTGGTTGAAGAACAGTGGGGAAAAGACAATTACCGCGTTGTGATTGATGAAATAGCTGGCATGTGTCTCAGTTTGCTATTCATTCCTATTACGGAGAAAAGCCTGCTGGCGGGGCTTCTGTTGTTTCGCCTGTTCGATATCGCCAAGCCCTTTGGTATCCGAAAGTTGGAAAAACTACCTGGAGGCTGGGGTGTCATGCTCGACGATCTGCTCGCAGGACTTTACGCCAACCTGTTGTTACAAATTGCACTGGCCGTAGGTTTCCTATAAAACGTTATGCAAACATTTATTAAAGTTCAGGCCACCTCGCTTATCGCAACCGGCATTGATTTTCTGACGACAATCCTGTTCGTTCATCTCTGGCACTTCTGGTATTTGTCGGCCAGTGTAACCGGGGCTGTTAGTGGTGGAATAGCCAGCTTCATTATCGCCAAGAAGTGGGCTTTTCCTACTAGCCAACAGCCGGTTATCTCACAATTCAGTCGGTTTGTTCTTGTCTGGCTCGGTAATGCAGGTGCTAATGCAACCGGGCTCTATGCCGCTACCCATTTCCTTGGCATCCAATATCTAATCGCCAAAACGGCAGTGGCTATTCTGGTGGGTGTCAGCTACAATTATTTTTTACAGAAAGACTTCGTCTTCACCATGTCATGAACCATTTACTCCGCTGCATATCCTACCAAACAGTCCTGTTTTTGAGCGGATTGCTATTTTTAAGTGCTGGGTTAACCCGAGCACAGGTGACTACCGTTACTGGAACTATTACTGATGGGGCAACCAACCAGCCCCTACCGTTTGCTAATGTCGTTTTTGTCGGTACTACGATCGGTATTAGCAGCAACGAACGAGGAGCGTATACCCTAACCGGAAATGGCAATTTTACGAACGTGGCCTTTTCATTTCTTGGCTACAAAACAGTCACGAAATCCATTAAACCGGGTATATCTCAACAAGTAAGTATACGACTGGAGCCCGACGCCCAAGTACTGAATGAAGTGGTTATCCGTAAAAGCAAGCAGGAACGATACCGTAATAAAAACAACCCAGCCGTCGAGCTGATTCGGCAGGTTATCAGCCACAAAGAGCAGAATCAGATTGGCCATTACGACTACGCGGCTTACGAAGAATACGACAAGTTGCAGTTTTCGCTCAGCAGCTTATCCACGAAAGTATCCGAACGGAAGATCTTTCAGAAGTATAAGTTTCTATTAAATAATCGGGACACAACCACTTTACCGGGGAAATCGTTATTACCCGTTTATCTGGAAGAAAAAGTCTCAGATGCCTATTTCCGTAAAGACCCAGCGAAGGAAAAAGTCATTGTGAAGGCCAAGAAACGGGTCGATTTTGGTCAATACTTCGACAATAATGGCCTTAGTCTGTACTTGAACCGGATGTATTCGAAAGTCGATATTTATTCCAATTCGATCTTCCTGATGACCAACCAGTTCCTGAGCCCTATTGCCAGTAATGCTCCCCTCTTTTATCAATATTATCTGGCTGATACCCTTACCACCGGCAAAGGCAAGCTGATTGGCTTGAACTTTGTGCCCCGCAACGCCACCGATATGCTGTTTGAAGGGAAGATGTACGTCACGCTGGATAGTAACTATGCCGTGCAGAAGATCAACCTGACAATCAACCCCAAGATTAACCTGAACTGGGTTCGTGATTTACAAATCCGTCAGCAGTTTGAGCAGAACACTGACGGCCGGTACTATCTCAGCAAAAGCGACATGCTGGCCGACTTTGGGATTAGTAAAGGCGGCAAAGGGGGCGGTATTTTCGGCCAGCGGACGCTCTCGTACCGAAACTACAAAACGGACGAAGCGCACATAGCCAGTTTCTACGAAGGCTCGTCCCAAGTAGTAGCCGAGGATGCAACGACTAAACCCGACGTGTTCTGGGTGGAAAATCGGCACGATTCGCTTTCGGCCGCCGAGTCAAAAATCTATACCAACATCGATAGTTTAAAACGGATGCCTTCGTTTCGGCGTACGATGGAAGCCTTAACCTTTTTGCTGGCTGGCTATAAATCGTTTGGCCCTTTTGAGGTGGGCCCGGCCAATACGTTCTATAGCTTCAACCCAGTGGAGGGATTTCGGCTACGATTGGGAGGTCGCACGACACCCGAATTGAGCAAACGCTATTACGCCGAAACTTACGCGGCTTATGGGTTTAAAGACCAGCGCTGGAAATATTTTCTGAGCGGAACGTACTCCATCAACAACAAGTCGATCTACCAGTTTCCGCAAAACTACATTCGAACCAGCTTTCAGCGCGACACCAAAATTCCGGGGCAGGAGCTTCAATTTGTGCAGGAAGACAACTTTTTGCTCTCCTTCAAACGGGGTGTCAACGACAAGTGGCTCTACAACGATACCTGGCGCATCGATTATGTACATGAGTTTGAGAACCACTTTTCATACAGCTTCGGTTTTAAAAACTGGCAGCAGTCGGCGGCAGGAGCCCTGCTATTCAAGACCGAAACTGACAACGAAAATACGCCCTCGCGTACACTGACAACGACAGAACTATCGGTAGAAGCCCGCTATGCGCCGAATGAACAGTTCTATCAGGGAAAGATTTACCGGATACCCATTGTGGGCCGTTATCCGGTGTATACGATCCGGTTTACAGCTGGTGTAAAGGGATTACTCAACAGTAGCTACAACTACCAGAATCTGACGGCCAGTATTAGCAAACGTTTTTATTTATCCCAACTGGGCTATACCAACGTCTCAGTGCAGGGAAGCTACATTTTTGGGCAGGTACCGTTCCCTCTACTGACCATTCACCGGGCGAACCAAACGTACGCTTATCAACTTAACTCGTATAACCTGATGAATTTTCTGGAATTTGTCAGCGACCACCATGCCAGCTTAAACATCGATCACTCGTTCAATGGATTTTTCTTT
>NZ_BAAHBI010000051.1:66082-84767 GCF_054776755.1 Spirosoma litoris
CTGTATGGTGGCTTGCGTAGCCAGAATGACCCACAACAGAACCCATCTCTATACCAATTCCCGCTCGATGCTTTAGGAACTCCCTATACCTATACATTAACGAAAACACCTTATATCGAAGCCAGTGCAGGGGTTGCCAATGTACTGAAGTTTTTCCGCATCGATCTGGTTAAACGACTCAATTATTTAGATCACCCAAACGTGTCGCAATGGGGTATTCGCGCCCGTGCTACGTTTGACTTTTAACACAATACGCCTACAACTATGGAACAGGCACTCACGTTCAGAACGAAAATCCAATTAGGAATTTATACGGTCATCAATCCTTTCGTTAGATTGTTGATTCGACTCGGCCTAACGCCGAATATGGTCACAACCATTGGCCTTGTCTTAAATATTGGGGTAGCAGCAATCTTCATTCTTGGTGCCCAGCAAGGCAACCGGGGTGATTTAAGCTATGTTGGCTGGGCGGGCGCGCTGGTACTTTTTGCCGGTTTGTTTGACATGCTGGACGGTCAGGTAGCACGGCTTGGTAAGATGAGTTCGCTATCGGGTGCACTCTTCGATTCGGTGCTGGACCGGTACAGCGAGTTGATTATGTTTCTGGGTATCTGTTATTACCTCATTGCCCATCACTACTTTTTTGGCTCATTATTTGCCTTTATTGCGCTGATTGGCTCCATGATGGTTAGCTATACCCGCGCCCGCGCTGAAGGGTTAGGTATTGAGAGTAAAGGCGGATTGATGCAGCGTCCTGAACGAGTAATTACCATTGGGGTATCGGCGCTGGCCTGTGGTTGTCTGGCAACTGTCATTGGCCCGGACTTTAAGCTCTACGTGCCGGGCATCCCTGTACATATCTTTGAAACCATGTCTATTTTCACCTTACCCTTAACGGTAATGGCAGTTATGACCAACATCACGGCTTATAATCGACTGATGGATGCAAAAAAAGCGCTTGATCAGAAAGAGAAAGCGGCATCGCGGCCAGCCGCACTGGTTATGGCTTTTCTAATGCTGACTACTTCCCTAGGGCAGCCAGTTACCGCAAAGGGAGTTCCCGACAAGCCTCAACAGAATAAAGTAGTCACGAGCTTTCCGGTCCCTCAAAATGTACCGAATCAGTTATTTTACCTCCAGCGCGACCCAAATACGAACACGATTATTTGCGCCTTGAATCTAAAAAATGGGAAGTTGGATAAAGACGATCCAGTGCATGTTTTTTGGATTCGCTATACCGAAGAAAGCCAGAAGCAGGAGCTTTCTTACATTCAGCGCACGTTTGCCTATGGTATCAAGGCCAAGCCGTTGTCAAACGAAGAGTATGAATTGAACTTCGTATCCTACAAAAAATTCCCATTGCATCTGGTAAAATCAGAGCGAGATGGCTACCAGGTGTATGCTACGGTGAATCAGAAAAAGGTAATTCTAAAACGCCTTTACCTGCATATTGAAGGCGGTACATTCTGGGCACCCAATGTAAAATACATTCAGGTAGAAGGCATAAACGTGTCTACTGGTGAGAATACAGTCGAACGCATTATGGTCTAAACGGAAGCTGCCTCCATCGGTAATTCCTCATTGACATGACATCTGACTCCTCACTTGTTGCGCCGTCGCTTCCCAGGCAGATTATGACCCTAAGTGCACTTTCGCTGGGTTATCTTCTATTATCGTTTGTGCTAGTCGGTTTTAAATCAGACCAGTTATTTCTGATTGGGTTGGTAAATGGCTTGTATTTTGCCTCAAATCAGAGCCGTAAATTTGTGCTCGGCTTTTCGATTTTTATTGTGTACTGGATCGTTTTCGATTACATGAAAGCGTTTCCGAACTATCGATACAATTCCGTACACATTGAGTCGCTCTATCTGTTGGAAAAAAAGCTGTTTGGGATTCCTTACGACTCATCGATTCTGACACCGAATGAATATTGGCTAGCTCATCGAACAACCTTGCTCAATGTGCTGACGGGCATATTCTATTTAACCTGGGTTCCGATTCCACTTGCCTTTGCGACCTATCTTTTTTTCAAAAATCGGCCAGCGTTTTTTCCTTTCGCGTTGACGTTTGTACTGGTTAATCTGCTAGGTTTTGTTATTTATTACCTGTACCCGGCGGCACCACCGTGGTATGTACAAGTGCATGGATTTGTATTTGAACCCAACACATTGGGTAATACCGCTGGCTTAGCCAATTTCGATCAGTATTTCGGAGTATCGATATTTAGTGGCATCTACGCCAAAAGTTCGAATGTGTTTGCCGCCATGCCTTCGCTCCACTCATCTTATCCAGTAATTGTTTTATACTACGGACTGAAGAACCGACTAGGATTGATCAACCTGTTTTTTGCTGTGGTGATGGTGGGCATCTGGTTTTCGGCAATCTATACAAGCCACCACTATACGCTGGACGTGCTAGCTGGAGTCACCTGCGCCATTACAGGCATCACACTTTTTAATGCAATGTCAAAAACAAACTGGCTGCACTCGTTTACAAAACGATTGATTGCACTGACAGCCTAATCAGTACTAGTCTCGTCCAATTTAGCTTCTATAGATTCTCGGGGCCGCCCGCGCGGTTGATTCTATCGTTTCTGATTATCAACACAATAGCAATCGAAAGGATCTATAGTAACAGTTAGAATCTATTTTGTCAAAGCACTTGTTAAGCCTATCAATCTACTCAAGGCTATAAAAAAAACTCCGACCATTTGTGTCGGAGTTTTTTTTATAGTGAGCCTGTTTAAATTTTTCGAATTTCGTTAAAATGGAATGACAAAACAGCCTAGATTTTTCTATAAAGGAAGAAGCTTAAGCTGGTCTTCCTAACTGGATATTAGCGATAATTTTAATGTTCTCGCCCAAAGCAAGGCCACCTGTTTCGGTTAGCGCATTGAAGGTTACGTTAAACTCTTTGCGGTCAATTGTACCGGTTACCTCAAACCCAACTTTGATATTACCCCAGGCATCTTTCTCGGTACCGCCATATTCGGCCTCGAACTCTACTTCTTTCGTAATGCCTTTGATAGTGAGATTACCGATTAGTTTATACAGGTCTCCTTTGATCTTCTTAAACGAAGTCGATACAAATGTGAACTGAGGGTAGGTTTCGGCTTCAAAAAAATCAGCATTCCGTAGGTGCTCGTCGCGACCAGGCTGGCCAGTATCTACGCTATTAACATCGACCGAAAATTGGATGTCGGCATCCTCAAACTGGTCGCCATTGGTAATGGCCTGACCACTAAACGACTTGAAAAAACCCGTGACCGTTGATATAACAAGGTGTTTAACCTTGAATTGTACTTCTGAATGTAGATTATCTACAGTCCATATTGTTTGTGACATACCCGTTGATCATTAAATTTAAAATTGATAAAGCCTTTATAAGGAAATCGCAGAGAATACACCTTGTCTGGCCCACAAATGTATTTCCTAGTAGTCTCTTAAAGGATACTGCTATCCCAAAGGAAACCGGTATCCTTCAGTATACTATCAGCCTTATTGTAATTCATTTAGGCCCATTCTTTACTAAAGCGGTTTTAGGCAAGCATGAATTTTGACACAATCGAGTACCTGCAAGAAGGCACACAAAGACAACGAGAAGCGTATCGGGTATTGACCGAACATCGGGTTCTATCAAAGCTGGAGCTGTTTGCGCCTATCTTAGTTGGCACCATTCCAATCAATATCGATATTGACACCAGCGATCTCGACATTATCTGCCATTGGACCCATAACCAATTATTTACTACGGTGGTAATTGATGCTTTTGGTGGCGAAAAAGGATTTAGCCTCCGAAAATCTTTCGTTTCGGAACACGAGGTGGTTGTCGCTAATTTTGAGATTGGTGGCTTTGAGATTGAGATTTTCGGCCAGAATATGCCTACCAAACAACAAATGGCTTACCGGCACATGCTGATCGAATATCAGCTTTTAACAGAACGTGGCGAAATGTTTCGGCAGGAAGTTATTGCGCTCAAACAAAAAGGCCATAAAACGGAGCCCGCTTTCGGGATATTACTCGGCCTTCAGGGAAATCCGTATGTTGAGTTATTGGCTTATGAGAAGAAGTGACCAATCCGGTCCAACTCATACACAACAAAAAGCGCATAGCTCTCTTGAAAGGGAACTGTGCGCTTTTTTTATTAACCAGTCGTAAACGGGCAAAAACCTATTTGGTTACCTTCATTGTACCCTGCATTACATAAAAATGGCCGGGTACCGAACATTCGTAGGTGTAATCGCCAGGTTTTTCGGGCGCAATAAAATAAATACTCTCGTTGGTATTCGGTTGAAGCAGGTTAGTGTGATGCAGTACTTTGTCGGTTAAGGGAATATAATTTTTCTCCTGCCCCTCCAGTCCTAACTTCATGGCCAGTTCACCTACCTGCACCGCCGAACCGGGTTGCACAACTACGAAATTATGGAGCATATCGTCCTCATTGTTAAAGATAACACGCACTTTACTCCCCGCTTTAACCTGAAACTGCTCCGGCGAAAACTTCAACCCAGGTTTCGTTCCCATCGTGATCGTATAATCAGGTTCTCCCCAGCCCGCAGGCAGTTCGGTTACGCGCTTGGCGGCAGTACTGGTTGCTATTTTAGCCGAACCTGATTTCGCAGTTGTTGCCTTTGTTTTGGCAGTCGTCTTTTTTGTAGTTACAGGAGGAGTCGAAGCGGCCGAAGCCATCTCCATTTCCGCGTGATTGTGCTTGGGAGTTGGAGCGGTAATGGTCAGTTTTTCGCCATCGGGCAGGTTGTTCAGGGTGTAGTAACCCGTTGTATGTAGTAATGCCCGACCCGTTTCTGAACGAACTCCGCTGGCCGTGATTTCATGGATATAACCTAGTCGCAGACTATCGACCACTAACCGCGCTTTCAATCCATCTTTCGATACAACAATGCCCCGAATAGGACACCCAGCCCGATTAATAACCGGACTTCCATAGGTTGCATGGTACTTATAGTTGAACCCGGTCACTTTATAAGAAGCCGGATCATTCGCCAGTTCGGGGTCGACCGGCGTTGTAAACTCGATTTCGAAGCCATCGGGCATGGCGTGGATAGTCTTCATTTCAAACGGCATTCGCCCTGTCCAGACCACACGCTGCAAGCTATACAACTCTTTTCCCGTCGACGACCATCCCCGGCTGGTCATACCTACGAACATAGACGCATCGTGCCCCCATACCATCCGCAGTACCCCCGACGAGAAACCTTCCCGGAACGGAAAAACAACGCCCTGATACTCGCCTTTCACTTTTTCGAAATCAACCCGCGAAAGGATGCTTTGTCCTTGATCGCCGACGAAGACCTGATTCGGGAAAGGACCGAATTTACCGTTCGTATTGTCAGATAGGAACCCAGATGTGGATATACCCAGAATACCGTGCGGCAACCAGACCGCAGGCGCTTTCAGAGCAGGCACCCGTTTAGCTACATCGTAGAGTGGTTCGCCTGTGTTAGGCACTTCGTCTGGCTTTAATTTTAGCGGTGAGCCGGGTAAGTCAGTCCAGCGAAGGCTTTCGGCATTGCCTAGGAAATCTCCTTTCTCAACCCGCGAAATCCGACCAGATCCAACCCAGTCACCCTGGTTTTCGGTGTAAAAGAAATCACCGGCAGCATTCATACCATAGCCCGCAGGCGAGCGCATACCAGCCGCAAAAGGCATCATTTTACCATCGGGCGTAATCTCCAGGGTCCAGCCACGCCAGGGAGCCAGACTCACGCCATGACCCAGGCTATTACTCCAGCCTACGTTTAGGGTAACCAGCATATTGCCATTCGGCAAAAAGGTTGGCCCGTAGGAATATTCGTGATAGTTGCCCGAAAGCGGCCACGAATAGATTTTGTCGTACGAATCAGCGCGCCCGTCGCCATCCGAATCGCGCAGGCGGGTTACTTCACTGCGTTGGGTAACGTAGATATCGCCATCCTTATAAGCCAATCCTAACGGTTCATGCAAACCGAAAGCAAACCGCTTGTACGTTGGCCGATCACTACCGCTTATATACGGATTAGAAACCAACCAGACTTCGCCCCGACGTGTACAGATCGCCAATCCACCGTCGGGCAGCGTGGCCATGCCCCCTACTTCCAGAATGACATCTTCCGGAACAGACAGCGAAATCAATTTATAAAAATCATCCTCTTTTTCGGGATCGGCTTCTACTTTGGCAAGTCCCTTAGGTGCCGGGGCCGGTTGCTTACTGCTGGAGCTAACAGGCTGCCCGGTTTTGGATTGAATCTGGGCAAACCCACGTTGGCTGGTCAGGCAGGAAAGACCGGCAACAACCAGCGCAGCAATAGGCAGATGGCTTAGGGTATGATTAAATAGCTTCATAGTGCTTTCAGAAAAATAGCCTCTTTACCAGACAATTGAATACGTAACAGTACCAGCACCATTCACGGCTTTTACCGGCAACAATAATTCTTTCGTGTTTTGGGCTGAGGTTCGGATAACCGGTTTTTCCTTGCCCGTCAGCTCAATGAAATATTGTTTGTCATTGATCGCATACAATCCATTGGGCAGTTCAACAATATCCCGTCCTTCGGCCACCCGACACCAGATGTCTTGTGTGGCAGGGGTAACCGTAAATGAGTGCGACAGTTTCCGTCCCTCGTTGGCCGAAGCAAATGACTCCCGAACCGAAGCCGTACCCAGCGTATACTTAAAAACCGGACGACCCGCTTTGTCTACATCGTAACCCAGGTTGTTGTAATTCGTGCTGGAGTCGGGCCAGGCGGCATTTTGATTGGCTAGAAAAGCCAGTGACGGTTTGCCCGACCGTTCGATAACACTGCCGAGCGGCACCGATAACTGTGTTTCACCCCGGCCATACCACATCGGTGTTGTTTCTAGAAAATCGCCCCGCCAGAATTGCAGAAATTCACCTTTACGCAGATCAACTGTGTAGTTAACCAAATCGGACTCACCCACCGATATGGTGTGTGTATGTTTAATTCCCTGGTGGTTCACAAAGCCGCGCTGCATAACGGGTTCGCTTTTAGCCAGTACAGTAATCTCGTTAACCGGATTTTCAGCCTGGATAACTGGGTTCAGCGTGGTGTAGGGAACACCTGGGCCTTCGAGCGACAGGAGAATATCGTTGCTTCGAGCGTACCACTGGCCGAAGTTCTTGTAGTATGATAGTTCAATCGGATGATCACCCGCCGAAAGGTTTATTTTCGTCGACACGAATCCACCATCTTCCGTTGTAACACCAACCACTTTTTTACCCCCGATTTTCAGTTCACCCGCTCCGTTGCGAACCTTAACATTTACCTCCGCCGGAATCCAGCGCAGGTTCAGGTTGAGCAGGTACTCGCCCGTGTGTGGGATATGAAGCGTACCGGTGATTTTACCCGCAAAATTATCCCGGCTTCCGGGAGCCAAATGCGCCAGTACATCAATCGGCATTTCTCGTTTGGGCGTGAGTGTGTTTAATTCATCGACCGATTGGAATTTACCATCGTAGGCCTTTAACTGAAGATTTGTTAACGTAACGGGTTCAGTGCCATAGGCTTTGTAACGGATATTTCGAACAGATACCGGACCATGATCGCCCTGAATCATCAATGGGCCTGTAGGCTTTTCATCCTGAAAGGCAGCCGATCGGGTGGGGCCAGTTACCTCTGTATTTTGGTGAACAGTCACGCCATTCAGGATCACTTTCACAAAGCGGGCATTGGCCACTTTTTCGCCCTTTTCGTTGAAACGAGGAGCAAGGAAACTAATTTTCAGATGCTGCCACAAACCGGGGGCCCGACTCACATTTTGTGCGGGTGGGTGGCCTTCGTATCCTTTCCGGCCTTCGGGTCGGTTGTCGTCCCAGCGTTCATAGATGGCTCCACAATCCAACGATCTAGGCTCTTTAACGCCCCAACTATCGAACAGTTGTATTTCATAGCGACTCTGAAGATAAATACCGGAATTGGAACCTTTCTCCATCATGAAATCCAGTTCCAGATCAATATCGCCATGTTCCATTTTGGTGAACAAGTGCTCTTTGCTCTTACCCGATAAATCGTTGGCAAGAATACCACTTCCAGCTTTCAGGCTTGCTGCACCACTTTTATTAAAATCGTAAAAAACGTCACTAACTAATTTCCAGTTAGCTCCGGTTGGCTTAAAGTCATTCAGGGTTTGAAGGTTAATTACCGTATATGGTAATTCGTTTTGCTGGGCCTTTACGCTACTTATCGTAACGAGTAAAAGCAACAGATTAAACCAACGTTTATGCTGCATTATTACCACAGTTAATAGATTGATGTTCAAGGCTTACAGCTATATTTTCAATTAGATCAGGCGGTTGTTACTATCGGACTACTTAAACCTATAAGGTCTTGGAGACCCTATAGGTTTGTAATCATATTGAGCAGGCTTTATTTTTTTCGCTGAATTACCGCTAACGCTTTCGCCACGATCGACGCAGCCGTCAGGCCGTATTTTTCCATCAACTGATCGGGCGTTCCGCTTTCGCCAAATGAGTCGTTGACGGCCACCATCTCCAACGGCGCCGGATGGTTCAATGCCAATACCTGCGCAACACTATCACCAAGTCCACCATTCATTTGATGCTCTTCGGCAGTTACGGCGCAACCGGTTTTGTAAACTGACTTCAGAATCGCTTCCTTGTCGAGCGGCTTAATGGTGTGAATGTTGATAATTTCGGCATCGACACCCTGTTCAGCCAGAATTTTACCCGCTTCCAAGGCTTGCCAAACCAGATGCCCCGTAGCAAAAATGGATACATGGGCGCCTTCGTTAAGCAAAATCGCTTTACCAATCTCAAATGGCTGATCGGCGGGGGTAAAATTGGGAACCACCGGACGACCAAACCGCAAATAAACCGGCCCTTCGTAGTCGGCAATGGCAATGGTAGCGGCTTTGGTCTGATTGAAATCGCAGGGATTAATCACTGTCATACCGGGCAATGATTTCATCATGCCAATGTCTTCCAGAACCTGGTGCGTCGCTCCATCTTCACCCAATGTCAATCCCGCATGCGATACGCAGATTTTGACATTCTTGTTCGAATAGGCTACCGCCTGACGAATCTGATCATACACCCGGCTCGATCCGAAGTTGGCAAACGTGGTTGCAAACGGAATAAGACCATTTAACGTTAAGCCAGCCGCAACGCCAATCATGTTCGCTTCGGCAATACCGCACTGAATAAATCGATCCGGATTCTCTTTGATAAACGTATCCAGTTTCAGCGAGGCAACTAAATCAGCGCATAAGGCCACTACGTCTGGATTCGAACGGCCCAATTCGGCCATACCCGCCCCAAAACCAGAGCGCGTATCTTTCTTTTCGGAAAATGTGTAGGTTTTCATGGTGTTTGATTTAGTAGTCGCCCAGAGTTTCGTCTAATTGCGCTAAAGCCGCTGCTAACTGTTCATTGTTAGGAGCCGTTCCGTGCCATTTGTGCGTGTGCATCATGAAGTCGACGCCCTGCCCCATTTCCGTTTTCATGATGATACAAACCGGAGACCCTTTGCCACTAGCTTTTTTAGCAGCGGCTAGCGTAGTCAACACGTCATCCATGTTGTTGCCATCCATATGGAGTACGGTCCAGCCAAAGACTTCATATTTTGCGCCCAGATCGCGGTTGTTTAACACCACGTCCGTTGGCCCATCAATCTGCTGTCCGTTGAAATCAACAATAGCAATCAGGTTATCAAGCTTTCGGTGAGGAATGAAAGCAGCCGCTTCCCAAATTTGCCCCTCCTGTTGTTCGCCATCGCCCATCAGGCAATACACCAGATTTGGGTCTTTCCGGATTTTTTTACCGTAGGCTGCTCCGGCAGCCGCCGATAGTCCTTGTCCCAGCGAACCGGAAGCAATACGAATACCGGGCAGGTGTTCTGCCGTTGCTGGATGTCCTTGCAGACGAGAATCTAGCTTCCGAAACGTAGCCAGTTCACTCACGGGGAAATAACCACGGCGAGCCAGCACCGAATACAACACTGGCGAAATATGCCCGTTCGACAGAAAGAACATATCTTCTCCGGTGCCGCTCATGTCGAACACCACCGAGCCAGATTCATCCTTTTTTAGATTCATTGCCCCAAAATAAAGGCCCACCAATAAATCGGTGCAGCCTAGTGAACCGCCTGGGTGCCCAGACGCCACGCCATGTACCATCCGGACAATGTCCCGTCGTACCTGCGAGGCAACTTTAGTTAATTCATTCGTTATCATGCGTTTATTTTTTAGGTAGTGTTACCCTCACCCCGGCCCCTCTCCCAAAATGGGAGAGGGGCCGGGGTGAGGGTAATCGATAGTATTAGATATACTGATTAATAATACTTTCCAGCCACTCCTGTTTGCCACTGCGAAGTTGTGGCTCACCATTTTCCAGCGTGTAGGTACGCAGGTCTTCCAGAGTTAGCTTACCTTCTTCAAAGGCTTTACCCTGACCGCCGTCAAACGATGCATAACGATCTTTGCGGAACTTGAGATAATCAGAATCCTGTAGGATAGCATCAGCCACGATAAACGAACGGGCAAATGCGTCCATACCGCTAATATGAGCCACAAACAGGTCTTCCAGATCGGTCGAGTTTCGACGAACTTTCGCATCGAAATTGATACCACCGGGTTTGATACCACCCGCCTGATGAATTACCAGTGCGGCCTCTACTAATTCATAGAGATTGATTGGGAACTGATCGGTATCCCATCCATTTTGATAATCACCCCGGTTGGCATCGATGCTCCCTAACATGCCCGCATCGGCAGCCACCTGCAATTCATGATCGAATGTATGGCCAGCTAGGGTTGCGTGGTTAACCTCGATGTTCAATTGAAAATCCTTATCCAGACCATACTGACGCAGGAAGCCGATAACCGTAGCGGCATCGTAGTCGTACTGGTGTTTGGTAGGCTCCATTGGTTTTGGCTCGATGAAGAACGTGCCTTTAAAACCTTGCTTCCGGGCGTAATCGCGGGCAATCGTCAGGAACTGAGCCAGGTGTTCAACCTCCCGCTTCATGTTGGTGTTCAGCAGCGACATATAACCTTCGCGGCCGCCCCAGAATACGTAGTTCTCTCCGCCTAACGCAATAGTCGCATCAATGGCATTTTTGACCTGTGTTCCGGCATAAGCCAATACCGCAAAATCTGGATTCGTTGAAGCCCCATTCATATAACGAGGGTTCGAGAACACATTAGCGGTACCCCACAGGAGTTTCACACCACTTTCTTTCTGTTTTTGCTGGCCATACTCCACAATGGCCTGCAGCCGTTTTTCGTAATCACTGGCCGACGGACCTTCATCGACCAGATCAATATCATGGAAGCAATAATAAGGCGCTCCGATTTTCGTGATAAACTCGAAAGCCGCGTCCATTTTCAGTTTTGCCCGAACGTTGGCATCGTTGTCCTGATCCCAGGGGAAAACGCGGGTTCCGGGGCCGAAGGGGTCACCACCGGTTCCACAGAAGGTATGCCAGTAACTAATGGCAAAACGGAGTTGCTCACGCAGCGTTTTTCCGCCTACGACCAATTCAGGATTGTACCATTTAAACGCTAATGGATTTTTGGATTTAGGGCCTTCATAGGCGATGGCGCCAATACCTTTAAAGTATTCCTGATCGCCTAGTGTAATCGTTGACATAGTTGACTTAATTAATACGCGTTAGTAAATTCAGTTAATTGTAATTGTGAATGCCATCGGTCGAATGCGTCCGCATAGACCGTCTGAAGTTGAGGTTGCGGCTCGGTTAGACTAACCCGTTCCAGCGAAGCAAAAGCCTCATCGAACGTCGCGTAAACACCAGCGCCAATGCCCGCACCCCGAGCGGCTCCCTGCGCACCGTCGGTATTATACAATTCCAGTGTGGCTCCTGTCGTATTGACAAATGCCTCCCGGAATACTGGACTCAGAAACATATTTGCCTGCCCCGCCCGAACAACCTGAGCCGTTACCCCCACCGACTCCATGATGTGTAAGCCCATAGTCAGGGCAAAAACGATACCTTCCTGTGCCGCGCGCAGTACATGCTCAATCTGGTGGGTTGTTAAGCTTAAGTTTTTCAGGTTGGCGCCGGGATTCTTATTGCCCAGAATGCGCTCGGCACCATTACCAAAGGGATAAAACAGAAGATTGGCTGCTCCAATCGGAGCCTGTGCCGCCAGTTGATTAAGTGCTTCATAGGGCAAATTCCCGACCAAACGACGCAACCAGCTATTGAGAATACCCGTTCCATTTACACAGGCCAACACGCCTAAATGCGGGTCTGTTGGCTGACTATTCACGTGAACGAATGTGTTTATACGTCCCTCTCGATCAAATGATGTTTCCTGGGTAATGCCATAAATGACCCCAGATGTGCCAGCAGTTGCGGCTACTTCGCCAGCCCGAAGCACATTCAATGAAAAAGCATTGTTCGGCTGATCGCCCGCTCGGTACGTGATTGGCGTGCCCGCCTTCAGTCCCAACAGACTCGCTGCCTGAGAACTTACGCTCGACTGAACCCCAAAAGTTGGTACAACATCTGAAATGAGTGACGCATCAATACCGAAATAATCGAGCAGATGAGTGGCTAGTTGATTTTCTTTGAAATCCCATAAGATGCCTTCCGATAAACCCGAAGCCGTCGTTTGCGCTTCGCCCGAAAGCCGAAGCGCGATGTAGTCGCCGGGGAGCATGATCTTGTGGATTTTCGCATATACATCAGGCTCATGTTCTTTTACCCATTTGAGCTTCGATGCGGTGAAATTACCCGGTGAGTTCAGCAAATCACCCAAACAATAGGTTTCTCCCAGATCGCGAAGAGCCTGCTGACCAATCGAAACCGCACGACTATCGCACCAGATAATGGCTGGCCGCAGTACCTCAAAGTTCTTATCAACCACAACCAGACCGTGCATCTGATAAGCGATACCGATTGCCAATACGTCGTCTCCAGCAAAGGAGTACACATTTTTCAGACGCTCAGTCGCTCGGATTACTTCCTGCCACCAATCTTCAGGGTTTTGCTCGCCCCAATCCGATTGGGGCGACAGAATTTTCATTTCCTGGTCAGGGCTAGTAGCAGAAGCCACTAATCGACCAGTCTGGGCATCTACCAATGCTGCTTTTACGGACGAGCTACCGATATCATACCCCAACAAGTAAGCTGCCATTCTTTTGTATTAATATAATGTATGTGTTATAGATAGCAGTCGATGAAGCCATAACACGTTACTAATGAACCTTTTGAGAAAATCAATCCGTCTGAAATAGAGACTAAAACAAGTATCAATATTCACAAAATCTATAAAGAGGCTTTTGCTACTTATTTTTAATGTAAAATTGACACTTATTTTTTTAATGTCAATATGACACTAATTATTTTTCGAATAAAAATTCAGATGAATGCCTAAAATTTCCCATTCGCTACAGTCGGGAATCGGGTTCGAGCCTAAAGCGCTAGTTCCGAGTTTGGGATGAAATTCAGGAAGGCATTGTTTATCTCCTGGTATTTGGTGGCATCTACCTGATAAAAGTAGGCCCCGCGTTTCGAGAAGCCTTTTTGCTTCTCGTCAAGTTTAATCAACAAATTCGTAGACAGAATTTTGCGACTAAAATTCCGTTTATCAAACTCCGTATTATAGATGGCGTCATACAATTTCTTGAGCTGAGGAATAGTGAATTTCTCGGGAAGCAGTTCGAAGCCTAAGGGATGTTGAGCCGCTTTGTAACGGAGTCGTTTAATAGCCAGATCGACCATATCACCATGATCGAACAGCAAGGGAGGGAGATCATAAATCGAAAACCAGCGGGCCTGAAATACTTCCGAAATTTTCGTCTCGTAGTCGGCTATTTTTACCAGTGAGAAATAAGCCACTGATATGGTTCGGACGATAGGGTCGCGGTGTGGGTCGCCAAACGCATACAACTGCTCCAGGTATACATTGGTTAAGCCAGTTAGATCAAATAAAATACGGGCAGCAGCCTGTTCTAGTCCTTCGTTGGGTTGAAGCCATCCCCCCATAAGCGACCAGGTTTTTTCCTCCACTCCTCGTTTGACAAGTAGTACTTTTAAGCTCTCGCCATCGAAACCAAATATGATTGAGTCTAAAGCTAATAGATAGGGGTTCTGCTGTTTGTATTGATCTAACATTCGCTATTGAATTAACATAACACGAAGGTAGTCAATAGTTGTTACCACTGGCCAACTACCATGGTAGCCGGTTTTGTTGTTATCTGGATTGTAGGCGAATCAATGGCCAGTTGATTCAGTGACTTATAAATCATTTTAACCGATTCTTCTATTCGTCGCCAGCCATTTTCACTTCGCAGATCCAGTCCAATAACGGGCCGATTAAGCTGTGCCTGTATAGTCAGGTATGATAAAGCACCGAAAATTATAGCCGACGTAGCCTGATGATCGCCCCCCTTTATAAAGGCAAGTTGATTGACCAGATTGGTTAACTCAGCATCCAAACTACTACTAATCGCTTCACCCAACGAATCGGCTTCTGTCACGCTGGCTTTCAGTAGTTCGCGGGCAGATCGAAATTGGCGAAACTGACGAAATAATTGTAAAGCTTGCCCCGACCAGATAGGCGCAAGATCGTGCGGCTCGGCAGGTTGAATTTGTTCTATCCAGGCAGGGGCATAATGGGGGACCAGCTGTCCACGTCGAATGTAATAGTCTAGTAAACCCTCAATACTGCCAAAATAACGATAGATAAGTACCTTACTGACAGAGGCTTTTTCGGCAATTGCATTAATTCCAATTCCCTTAATGCCCTCTTCGCCCAGAATTTGCTCTACGGCATCGACTATACGCTGGGTGGTAGCGGCTCGGTTGCGTTTATAAGTTTCCACAATTGACTTAAAAGTAGTAGTAAATTAACTAAGCAGACTAACTAATAGCCCTATATCCTTTTGTATAGTTAACGAAACTATACAAAAGGAAACTATAATACCGTATTTATTTACGAAACGGATATGAATTTAGATTTTCGTATACTTTATTTAAAATATTACAAATTAATAATAGGTAATTAGACCGAAGCTACTTTGGTAGGACCCTATAAGCAGGCCTGGCAGTAGGTGGTACGGGTTAAGAGTATTGTACAAACCGGATCAGGTATTAAGTAGATATCCTTGATAAAGCCGTTACAATCCAGCCATTATATCGTCTTAGTCATGCGGAATATTAGCAAAACCCACCCGTTCTATCGTTAATGACGAACACGTTTACAAAAAAATATCCCTATTGGGTAATTCTAGTTTTATTTCTGGGCAGTCTGTGTTTGCAATGTCGTACCAACGAAGTAGTGCCTACAGCCAATCCATTGCTTGCCATTGCGTTTGACAACATTTCTGTTTTAGCTAATTCGCGTGATTCAGTGACTCACGTGTGGACAATCAAGGTCCCTTATTTGACGAATCTGAAACAACTCAAGCCTACTCTAACACTGATTGATGGGGCTACTGTTGTTCCCAGGTCAGGTGACGTTCAGGATTTCTCAAAAATAGTATTATATACCGTAACTGAGCAGAGTGGAGCCAAAACAGTCTATCAAATAAACGTCCAACCGGAAAAACAGCCCATTCCCCAACTGACAGCCCTTTCCACCGATACATTGGAAGCAGGTGAATCACTTCGTTTAACGGGACATCATTTTGGCACCTTTGGCCTGGATACCCGCGTCGTTCTTACTAGCCCGGCTAATCAGACTACTGTATTAACCACAACCTTAGTTGACTCTACTCAAGCACAAGCCCAGTTGCCGTTTACAATGTTGCCTGGGCGATATCACGTGCAAATGTGGGTGCGTGATGTTCAATCAACTGATGCGATTTTCCTTCAGGTACGCTATCCCAGCCCTCAGCTCAAACAACTTGATCAACATCACCTTCGGGCTGGCGATACCTTGAGTGTTACGGGTCTTTACATTCAGCCTGCTACTTATCAATATGCCATGCAGGTGAGTCATGAGAGCCAGCATCGGCAGCTAAATGCTATATTGACTACGACAACTGGGCTCTCCGCAAAATTAGACCCCGACTTACCAGCAGGTCGCTATCGTATACAGCTCCTGAATCGTTCGGAAAACAAGTTAAGTCGGGATACTTCCTTTTCGGTTCAGGTATACGATCGCTCTAAACCGTTTATTACGGGCATCACTAACCCCAAAGCAAGCTATACTTCTGGAGAAACTATCTTCCTGAAAACAGCTAATTTCAGTACTATTACGGCTCGCTTTTATCAACTCCAGCTAACGGGTTCTACGCGCAGCTATACCGTAAATGGAATTTACGAGTCAACAAAGCAAACCTTACTGCTAACCCTCCCACCAACAGTACAAAAAGGAAACTATAGCCTATCGGCACGATTGTTGGACGCTACGGGTCAACTTGTTTATCCTTTTGACACGGATTTGCAACTGGTATTTCCTTAAAATAGACCAAGTCGATGATCGTACGAGTACTCATGTTCAGCCTCACGATGCTGATCGATATCGCCTTAGTAGATGCACAATCAACTAGCGCTACTAAGGCAGGCATTCACTTTTTAGCGGGCAGCTTTGCCTCGGCCCAGGCAGCCGCAAAAACAGCGCATAAACCCCTTTTTGTGGAAGTCTATTTAACGGGCTGTCCACACTGCGAAGCGCTGGCTCCTATATTGACTGAGAAACCAGTCGGTGATTTCTTTAACGCAAACTTTATTAGCTGGAAAATCGAGGCTAATGCGCCAGAGTCGTCAGCTCTTCAAAAAGCCAAAGACATCACCTACCCAGAGTTCCCTTTATTTCTCTTCTTTGATACCGATGGCAATTTACTTCATGTGGGTACGCCTGTTGAACAGACAGTCAAAACAGCGTTTATGGAGGAAGTTATTTCAGCAGGCCGTACGGCCCTTAACCCTACTCAACGTACATCGAGCTACCCAAGCCGGTTCGAAGCAGGTGATCGAGAGTTGGCTTTTTTAATCAATTATGGAAAATACTGTAAAGTCCGGAAGGATAACCAACGGCTCCACGAGATCAGCGATGCGCTAAGTAAAACACTACAATCACCCGATCAGATCAAGAGTCCTGTTGGTTTCTACTGTCTGCAACGATTGATTGATGATATTGACAATCCGACTGCCGTTTATTTCTTTTCTCACCTAAGCGAATTCACGGCTACACACCCGGTTAAAGATGTCAAAGAAACGGGGGAGGGCATCATTTTTCGTTCGTTATATGGTGCGAAGGGCGATCAGTACCCAGCTCAGAAAATTGTGCAGATGCGTGCCTACATGGTCGGCTTAGGAGTCCCTGCCAACGAAGCAGCAGCCAGAACATTGCTCAAAGAATTAGATGCTCACTTACGCGCTAACAATACCCAAGGTGCCGTGCAACGCTTCAACGAGTATCGCCGGGAGAATACGGCTATTGGCGTAGCTGACTATGCGTATCTGATGCACTATTTCAACGAGAAAGCGTTAGATAAAACCTATCTTTCTGAAATGCCAGCCTGGGCCGCTGATGGATTAAAAACGGTGAAACCTGACCAACAAAATACCAAACAAACGGCTGATATCTACTATGAGCTGGCAGTAGCCTATCAGAAATCAGGTCAAAAAGCCGAAGCGCTTGCCAATGCGCAAAAAGGCCTGGCAAGCGCTCAAAAGGCGAAAGTAGAGACTAAGCAGTATGAGGTGCAGATTAGTCAGTTAAAATAGGAGTTTTTATCTTGGTGGCATAACCGTATACGTAGTACGGCTACTGCCACACTCATTAGAACAGATAGCTTCATACTGCCCATAATCCGTTGCCTGGATATCAATATAGCTCGGATTACTGTTAGCAATTGTAGTCAATCGTCCATTTTCCATTCGAGTCCATTTGATACCCATTGTGCATCCATCTATGCTTTCTAGTTGTAAGCGAGTTGGTGAAGGATTAATCTTAAGTTTAGGAACATTATTCGAGATTTCCAGATCAGACCCAAGCGTCTTTCCGCCAAGCGTGCAATAAGCGGTATATTTTCCTGCGGTGTAAACCGTAATCGATAGGGCTATTTTTCCTGTACTCCAGGACACGGTACCGTTACAGTTTGTAACCGATAACGTAACTCCCGAATTCTTATTTTCACAAACAGTGGTTCCTAGAGAGGAGATCTCGGGCGTAACAGGTTCTTGGTTTGGCTTAGGAATCGTCACTGATTTACTAGCAGAAGTTGAGCACCCCTTTTGGAAATAATCACTATATGCCGTAACGGAGTAGGTAGCATCGGTTGATACAGTAATGCTGGCATCAGTTGCTCCAGTACTCCATTGATAACTTTTTACGCCTGATGCACTAGCTGTCAGAGTAGACTCTGATCCATTAATAGCCTCTTTAATAATTAGATTGGATGGTGAACTTCCCGATGATATATAAAAACTTGTTGTGCTTACATCTCTCGATCCTTTAGAACAAATGGCTGCATATTCGACATTTACGTTTACGTTACCAGTAACTTGATCCCCACCAGTTGCTCGTAAAATTCTTACAGTTCCACCGTCACAGCCCGAAAAACTGGGGGATGTCGATGACTCTCCGTTGCACAATAACGTTTTACCTGTATAGGTGAGTGTTTCCTTTGAGTCACTGATCACAGAGACCGTCCGACTAGCCTCCCCACTTCGACAATCTCCCTCCTTGCAGACAGCCTTATAGGTGGTAGTAGTGTTGGGGTATTGCTGCT
>NZ_BAAHBI010000052.1:0-144020 GCF_054776755.1 Spirosoma litoris
ATTGGTTCATGGTACACGAAGTTAAAAAAGTTTCGTGTCCGGATTTTTAGGACCATATCAAGAATAGTTCGGCGCTCAGCACTTGCAGCTTCACCTCCCCTACTCCGTTTTTTATTACAAAACGCATGCTTAATGAGAAAAACAGTTATCTCCTCATTTTCGCGTTCGAGATTCTCAGTTAGTTTTTCAATACGTTGCTTAATAGTATTGAGCTTTTTATTTTGTTCTTGTGCCCAAATGGATTTGCCTTTAAACGTTTGGCTTTCGGTATCCCATTGGGACTTTTTACATTCGATATGGGTAGACCCAAATTCGGAGCGTTCAGCGTTATACGTGACACGCATTTGAATAAATCCTTGTGGGTCGTCTTGAGAGGTGTCATTAGAGGTGGGTACTTTTTTAATGTCGGTGAGTAATTGATTATTCGTGGTGGATTTACGGAACCAGAAAAGAACGCACATTCTGTTAATATGGTACATGGTAAGCGGGATGTGCACCCTCGTGCAACCGCTCTACCAAAATGATGCCTATGTAACCGGGGGTATAAACGTAACCTGGCACGTAACCAAGTTAAAACCGCGTTAAAACGCAGTGAAGGCGGCAAATGTGGCTTAAAATAAAAATAGCCGCACTTTTGGGGTGCGGCTCGGTCATAATCAGACGGCTATAAAACCTTTCAGCAGAGAGCGAGGGACTACTATAGTTGTATTATATTCACAACTCAGAGTCTTATTATAGTTATAAATCAAAGGCTTAAATGGCTAAGAAAAATATAAATTACTCTCAATCGGGAATGGTTTATATTTTTGTTGCAACACAATTGAAACGCGTTGCAATGGCGATATCTCTAAAAATTATCCTTCACACCAAGAAGTACGGCGACGGAACCCAGCCCGTCATGCTCCAATGTATTCAGTCCTCCCCTACGGGCAATGTATGGAAACGGCGAATGCTGTGTAAAGTTAAACCAGCCCAGTTCGATAAGGCAATAGGACGGATTAAAAATCACCCCAATAAGACCTTTCTAAACGCTAAAATCACCGAGGCCTACAACGAAGCCGAACAGCGCTTGTTGAAGGCGGAGGCATCCGGCCAAAAGATTGACCCGGCTTACCTGATTGCCACTGGTGAGGCTGTTGTCAAAGCCGAAGGAAACCTACTGTTGCACGGCGAAAACTACATTGCTCGTTGTCAGCAAAAGGGGCAATACCATACAGCGCTGAAGTATAAGGGGCACGTCAATAAGCTGGCGGAATATCTGGGCAAAAACAAGGATAAGGAGCAGGTAGATATCCATATGGATGAGGTAACTGAAGACTGGATCTTGAAGTGGTCGATCTGGTTAAAAAACAATGGTACCAAATCCGCTAACAGCCTCCACCGGCGAATGGCCTTCATAACGACCCTGTTTAACGATGCCCGAAAACGCGGCCTGACCAAATCAGATCCGATGGCGTTTCTTGAGTTCAAAGAACAGCGGGTTCGTAAGCCTAAACTGAGCTTTGAGCAGATTGAGGCAATGGAGCAGATTAGCTTGATCGGAGGGATCGAGCACGCCCGCAATACGTTCCTGCTTCAGTTTTATGCCTATGGCACCCGCATCAGTGATGCGCTCAACTGGAAGAAAACAGATATCGAAAAAGATGGTGACACGTGGTACCTTCGGTATACAAGTATGAAAACGGGTGAGCTCGTCGATGTGAGACTAAATCCCAAGGCCAAAGAACTCGTTAGTCACTATCTTGATTCAGTACCAGGTGACTTTCTACTGCCCTGGTTATCTAAGTTTGTGAATAACCCTATCTTATCCGATCAGCAAAATAAAGAGCGATTGATTGAGCTTATCGAAGCCAAAACTACCCTGGTCAATAAGTACCTCAAGCAGGTAGCGACAAAATTAAACTTTAACTTAAAGCTGACCACCCACATTGCCCGGCATACCTTTGCTACGCTGGCCGATAGTCGGGTTACGGATAAACGAAAAATAAGTGCAGCACTAGGACACAGTAAGTTTTCAACGACAGAAGTGTACCTAGAAGAGCTTCGGCAGGCTGATGTAAATGATGCGATGGATGGGATTTGGAAATAACTACTTCTTAACCCGCAGTCGATACTCAGTCAACTCTTTGTACTCAATAACCTCCACCGTTGGCCCTACTCCTACCTGGCTCAAGCGCATGGGCGCAATATTTAACACTAGCCAATTCGGATTACAATCCAGTTCAACCAGGTCGTAAATAGTCCGGATTGTTATATCTTGCTTTCCTTTTTCGATCGCCGATACCGTCACTTGGGTAAGGCCCAACTTATCGCCAAATTCGGTTTGTGAAAGTCCCAAATGTTTGCGGTACTGCTTAAATCGCTCCTGGTGGGATTCGTAGTGAGTATTAATATTTTCAGCCATAGAAAACGAGGTTTTGTCGTAGGTTTGGGTAAATGAAATTTTCATTTCTTACCATATCTTTAAACTTAATAGGCAATTGCAAGTGATAGCATACGTGATAATAAAGTGTTGAGGGAATAGTTATAAATCGGCCATTTTCGTCATTAATTATCTCCTGAATCGATTTTAGGCATTGGAGGCATAGGTCCTCTTGGTATACCTCTTGTGTTTCTCTCGAAATTTTTATAAAATGGAATACTATTCGTATCTAATCGAGTAGTATCAGTCTCAATCTCTTTTGCAAATTTTCGTTCAGGCATTTTTCTCCATAGAAATGATCCATTGGCATCATGCATTCCATCATAGAAGGCGTAATCTTCCATTTCAATGCCCAAAAAAGAGTATTTAACAGCCAAGGCAATTCTAGCGCTAAATAGGTTGTAATTCGGGTCAGGCCCGTAAAATGTACCGGGCTCATAGTCAAAAGTATACGTTTGATTATGAGATAATTTCTTATAGACAGCTTGCGCATTCCCACCCATAACCTTACCAATATTTTCAACGCGAGTGGTCTGCAATGTATCTACAATCAATAGCGTATTGATATTTTTTATAGCAACCCAACTTTTATTAGTCACTTCAAAAATTAATGTTATTTTATCAGACGGGTTTTTTAATTCTATTGAAACATCTGGCAAAAAATTAACAACCGTATAGCCTGTTATTCCAATTATAGCCACAATTAAGGTGTAAACTTTTGCGCTCCATCGTTTTGCTTTCCCCCAAACTCTACTCCAGTAACTATTTATGATTTCTTGAGGTATTTGTGGCGTTTTTTTTACAGGAGCAACATTTTTTACTTGCTTAGTTGGCCGTTTGGTCCGTTTTGCTTTATTGGCCATCTTGTTTTTCATGCTTGCGTCCTTTGACTTTTCAATCACTAATGAGTATAGAGCTAATTCACTTGGGGGCCAGTTGATGCATTATCTCCAAGTGCTGAGCAGCTAATGCCCTACCAGACGAGTAATAGCTATCCAGAATAGCCCAGTCAACATTATCCAGCTTTCGGACATAGTTAGCCTCGGCCATATTGGCGCAAATCAGGGACTCGATATGAATCTTTTGTTTGAGGATGGCTTTACGAGACATAGTCCACTGTATTTATAGTGAATTAGTTTTACCTTTAACTCGTTATATAACTAAACCTTACAACTATGACAACTTTCGAAATTGTTGCAGTTATTGTCCTCTTCACACTATGGCCACTATCCTTATGGTTTGACTATCGGCTTAAAAAGGCTCGTCAGAAAAGCGAAGAACAATTAACGGCATTGCGGACGGAATTAAACCGAGTGCAAAATAACCTTGATGTGATAACCGAACACTTGCAGCTTATTTACCCAATTCAACATGCGAATAAAAACTAGTCCAAGGTCAACTCATCATCATCTGCTTCAGACGAGTCGCCTGCCTCATTCGTATTGTCAGCCTCATTCACATCCTTTGGCTCGTTGTTTTTCTTTGCCTCTTCCAATAATTTTTGGGCCTCTTTCAGTTCTTTTATAGCCTTTGCGTCTGGGAAAGCGTCTTTAACTTCTTTAGGAGCAATTAAAGACGGAGTAATCTCTACCCCCTTTTCCAATAAATCTCCAAACGTTTCAACTATACCTTTATACGTATTGAGTGTATCTGCCTTATCAGATGGTATATTATTGGCCTTTAGAATTCGCTGCACCCTTTCTAGTTTATCTAGTTCATGATTATCCTTAACTTGCTGCACAATTATTTCAAGCATATCATTTTTCGCCCTCATTGACCGTAAGTGCTCTGTTGCCATTTCACTCTTATGATATTCGGTTTTTAAGTCTATTGCGGACTGTATTAAACCACCGATAAGCTTAAGAATTTTACTGCCAATAATAGCATCAAACAATAATTTAAGCAGAATAGACCCCGAATCGACTTCTTTAAGCTCAACCTGACCTCCCAGGTCATATGCCGGTACTCCAATAGCGAATTTTAATTGACTTAATGTTTTTTCAAAATCTTCTAAAGTGTGAACATGGTAAAGCTTCACCGTTAAGCCATTCTCATCTGATTTTTCTAGTACATCTGGCTCAATATAATTTAGGAATTTATTAACAACGGTATCTAAGGAAGTAAAGGCTTTTATGAACCTATCTCCATCGTTTTTGTCTGTGGTAACTTCAGAATATCTGTCATTGTATTGGTTTGTAATCTTATTTATATCCTCAAGAACACTCGGATCAATTAAAAAAGGGGCAAATTGCTGAATCCTCTCAATTGCCGTCTTAAGAAGAATTACATATTTGAATGAATAATAAAATGGCTGCTCTTTATTCGGAAAAACTTGAACTTCTGGTTTAATGTAATTTCTGTATTCGCTTATTTGCCTGTAAGCTTGCTCTAAATTCATTTATAAAGTTTAGGTTAAAAGGTGTGATAAATTATTTTAAAAGGTAGTGAATTTCATTTTTTAATCAACCGCTTTAACTCCTCAATTTCAGCCTTCATCTCTTCAATCGTCTTTTCCTGCTTGATCTGATGCAGCGTCAACTCCTCCACCTTTTCCAGTAAAGCCGCATTCATCTTAACCAGATCCACGCCATCTTTCGCAACCTGCTCAGCCGACGGAACACCAGGCAAATGCTGATTAGCTTCAATGTACTTTTTGACCTCACTAAGCGGAGTCAATCGATAGCCTGGCAAAAACACCTTATCACTCCACTCAGACGCATTATTGATCCGTAACTGGTACCGAGCCTTGACAACCTCCCCCTTTTCATTGACAGAAAGGAACTGGTCGGTTGACTGAGTCGCAGGACTGGAGGTAGTGAGATTCGATAACCGCAGTCCGCTAGCATCAGGCATTTCGCTGACGACTTCTAAACGGGTTGTTGGAGCAGATGTACCGATACCGACGTTGACTTGATTGCCCAGAATTAGGGCGTTACTGATGGCTACTCGGGAGTTTGAACCAATGGCAGTGGCGTTCTCCAGATAACCAATAAACACATTGTCATCAGAATTACTATTAGCAGGCCCCGCGCCATTACCCACAAATGTATTGTGGCTTCCTGTTAGATTGCCTTTGCCAGCATCGGTACCTATGAATGTGTTTGATTTTCCAGTCGAAGTTATTAATCCAGCCCGGTAGCCAATAAATGTATTCGAGTCTGCGATCGCTGCAAATCCAGCAGAATTGCCAACGAAAGTGTTTGCTGATCCGGCTTTGTTTGCATATCCTGCCAGATTCCCGACAGCTGTGTTTTCTATTCCGGTAGTGTTGGCTAATCCAGTCCAGTGGCCAACAGCAACGTTATTGCTTCCAGTGGTGTTTAATTTTCCGGCTTCGTTACCCACAAACGTATTGTAGGTTCCTTCGGTATTTTTCCACCCAGCCGAGTTACCAAGAAAGGTATTGTTTGTTCCTGTCGTATTAGCGGTACCCGACTGAAAGCCAACAAAAGCATTACTCCATCCAATTGAGTTGGCAACTCCAGCGGATGAGCCTAAAAATACATTATTGAATCCACTTGTATTAGCATAGCCAGCATTACTACCAGCGAAAAAATTCTCCGAACCGACCGTGTTTTTAAAGCCTGAAGTGCTTCCTATAAATACGTTTCTATTACCATAGGTATTTAGATTGCCAGAACTAGCTCCAACAAACACATTACTATTTCCCTCCTTATTGGAAGCTCCAGAATAGGAACCCATAAAGGTGTTTCCATTTGCAGTACTAAGTTGCCCAGACGATTCACCAATAAATGTATTCCCTACACCATAATAATTAGTATAGCCTGAATTATTACCAATAAAAATATTCGATGTCCCACTACTATTATTAGTCCCCGCATTGACGCCTAAAAAGACATTATTGGTGCCAGTGGTAGTATTAGCACCTGCTGAAGATCCAATCATTACATTGGCAGCCCCTGAAGTATTTTTATTTCCAGTCGCCGGACCAATGAATGTATTATTATTGCCTGTTGTATTTGTCGATCCAGAATTAGTGCCAAGAAAGATATTGTAATTACCAGTAAAAGAATTATTGCCAGCGCCATTCCCAACTAATATATTATTCTGAGAAGGAGAACTAGAATTGGCAGGAATAATGACATTTGTTAATTGGGCATAAGCGTTCTCAACAAATAAAAATCCAATAAATACTGTAGCGACTAGTTTCATGGTGGGGATGGTTTAGGTAAGTTTATTGATTCAACAGTTTCTTCTTCTGGCTATTGAATTCGTCTTGAGTGATGGCGCCAGCATCAAGTAGCTGTTTTAGTTTTATAAGTTCGTCAGCTACGCTTCCATTTTTTGTGGGCTGACTGCCGACACTTCTAAACTGGGCAGGTGGCACTATTTCTCCCGCTTCAATGGCATTGTCTAGTTCCGTATAGTATCGAACGGGCATTCCAACACCCACAACCGCACACATTTTAAAGCCTTGTCGCTTAGTGCCATTTTGGACTAGGTCTTTTACAATTCCACGTTTACCAGCGTAATTGGATTCCATATATCGATAAACCATTCGGCCATTTACATAAGTAGTCCCGAAGCCTGCTGGATTTTCATATATAAAAGCGAATTGTTTATTAGGCAAGGATGCTTTCCCGAACGTCAATGTATCGCCGTTTTTAATTACCCAACCAGGAATAGATGTCTGGTAACCAGCAGAAAGTCGGTCTGAATCTACACGCTTTTCACGCATTTCATCCGCTGTTACTGGTTGAGAGTAAACTGCAATTGTAGAAGTAAATAGTAGTGTGGTAAGGATTGATTTCATGTAGTATTATCTATGATTCCAATCCCTATCTATCTTCCGTATTTTATATAGTTCATACACTTCAGATAGTCGAATTGGAAAATTTGGATATTCGTTTTTATTAGAATTTTTAGAAGCACAGGTTATTACACCTTCCTTAACATCTTGATCCACTATTCGCTTGCATATAACCCCGTCATGAGTAACAATTATGTAGTCGGTACCACCATTTTGATATAGCTTATAGTTCCACATATCAGGATCTACCTTTTTGCCAACGGCTACATCTCCATGTCCGATTGCGTATTTCGAACCATCATCCATAGAATCCCCCCTCACTTCAAAGGCGCGAAAGAAGCCTGGTTCTGGTGCCGGCAGGACAATCGAATATTTAGGTAACTCTATCAAGTATTCAGGGTCTTTCCAGCCGTGTGGATAACTGGCATATGCAAACTCAGGTACTAAAGTCATTGTCATCAGTACCATACCATTATCCAGTTCACGAAACTCCATGCCCGATCTACTGGTCATAATTTCTGTTTCGTCGACTAACCCTATTGGCCTGGCCTCGTCATGACTGGGCTTGCCTCTTAAATATGGATCAAGCCCTTCTCCATATTTAACTATCTCAAATGGCACATCTAACGCCTTAGACATTTTCACAAGAGTCTTATCCGTAAGTGTTCGCGTGCCACTTAGCATGCTCGAAACACTTTGTTCGGCAATTTCAATCATGCTAGAAAGTGTCCGTACGGATATATCTCTAGCATCTATAATTTTTCTAATGGCCTCTCTTGATTCCACGTCTAATACCGGAGTTTCCATATGAATTAAACAATATTGTATAATTATTAATTAAACATTTTTGCAAATGTTAAACAATATTGTTTAACTTTGTTTCACTATTATGACGAACGGAACGCGAACGTCATATGAACGCAATATAACTACACAAATGGTACTAACACAAGAACGTCAGCAACGATTGACCGAAAGGTTAGATGCCTTAAAAGACATTGGGGGGGCCTCCCTTGTCGCTGAAAAGGCAGGTGTAACGCTAAGAGTAATACAAAAAGCCCAATCTGGAGGCAACGTCAAGGTTTCAACTATGGAGTCCATTACAGCGGCTTTACTACTTGCTGAAAGCGAACGAAATCTTAAGGTCAGTAAAATTGAAGATGCACTAGCATGAACCCTACCCATCCTACTCCTACTGTTGCCGAACTAATGGATACGATTCGAGACTGTGCGATCAATCTTTCTGATGCCATCAAAAAAGCGAACGAGCGTGGTATTGACATCCATGTGCAAAAAGCGCCCGAAGGTTCTGACAATCTGATTCAAATCATCTATTCCGTTTAGTCATGGACCCATTTCAAGCCCTAACCGAGCTTCCAAAGCTCATTGAAGACTACAAGCGTGTGTCAGCTGAACTAGCTCAGGCGCAACGGGAATTAGCGGCCCTGAAAGACAACCAATACGTGACCTGGGATTGGGTGTGCAACTTCTTTGGTATCGATCTAAAAACAGCCAAGTTGATGCTAGCTGATGAGAAACTGTTCGTGCACAATCGCCAGATCAAGCGCTTTCCTAAAGCGGCCATTCTATCCTTTGCTGAGCGTAATTCCGTGAAGGTGAAGGATGTCTACGTAATGAACTACAAATAGCCGGTTGGCTTAATGATACTGCCCCGAAAGGGGAGTCGTGGGGAAACCCATGAATGGTGTGGATAGAAGCGTAGTAAGACCGGGGGCATTGCTCCCGGCTCTTCTAATCCCACCCAAAACGATGCAGAAAAGTAGGTTTAGGTAAAAAGTTAGTCAAGGCCGGGGGCGCTGCTCCCGGCACTTCTTCCCTGACCTAAAAGACAAAACCCGCTCCAGTTCGGGCGGGTCTGTGGGCAATCAATAACAAATATTAAACCGCTAATTTATGGAAAAACTCTTTGTAAAAGACAAGCCAACACTCGAAGGCTTTCCGCAGAACTACCTCCCACTACCCGTGGCGCAGGTGCTGCTCGACGAAGGCTTTCGGGTTATCGCCCGGATGGATGAGCGTCGGGTGTGGCTGGAATGCAATCTGGTGGAGATGGGCGAAGGAACGCCCGAACGCCCTGATTTAGGAATGGAGCATCACACGCTCACCCTGGAAATTGGCATGTTTGGCATGCACCTGATGAAGCACATTTTACCCTTTAGCCGACTACCGATGTCGGGGGTGGTGTACTCGGGCAAAGTGCCGGGCAATGCCCGGTTCATGAAGGAGCTTTTGGCGCACGCGGTCTGCACAGGTACGTATGTGTCAGTTGATGATGATGTCGTTTCGAATAAAATCGAAGATGCCCTGGAAGATCTGTTTGGTTGTCCGATGGAGGTAATTGCCGCCTGGCATCCCGTCAAAAAGCAGGTCAGTGTATTCATTAAGCATCCCGAAACGGACGCAATCACGCTGGATGTCCCTGACGCGATCGACGCGATCAATACCTGCATTGCCACCGCTTCCGCCACCCTACACCGCTTTATTCCATGCAACGCCTAGAAAATACGTTCCGCAAAGAGCAGCAGGTAGTTGCTCAGATTCAGCGCCGAGCTCTTACGCATGCGACACCTCGTGTAACAGTCAAACCAAGCCTGTTTAAGCGCCTGGCCTACCGGCTTCGCTGGGGTTCGGTTGGTTTGTTTCTCACCTCAATGGTGGCGATGGCTTTCATCGCTCGGATTGTAGCCTATTCTCTGTCCAGTGGTAAACAGGCCAATATTCTCTGCATCGGGCTGTTTTGTCTGCCCATGATTATCCTGTCGGGTATCCTGCTTCGGGAAACGCCGAAGGACCCCAAAAACTAATCGTTTCTCACCCTTTTTTCTTCAATCGATCATCATGACAACCAACAACACGTCGCTCCAACTGAGCGACACACTGGAATTACCGGCTCAAAAAAATCAGAATCTGGCCGTTCGGGCACTCGATCTGTCCATGCCGCTGCCTGATTTGAACGAAGCCGATGTAATGCCAATCGACTTGATGTCAGACTATTGGACACCCGAAATACCGGGTGAAGCCAAACGGGTCGTGTTCGTTAAACTCGACACCTCACCGGTTCGGGATGTGAATGACCCTGAGGTTACCCATGACCTGGCTTGCGCCTATTTTCTGGAAAAGACCGATAAAGGCGAAATCCGCCAAATCCGGAATGGCTCCAAGCGGCTGGTGGGGGCTTTGGAAACGGTTATAGCGCAGGGCATGGTCGGGCAGGGCACTCCCCTACTGGTTACGTTTCTGGGTAAAAAACAGAACCGTACCAACTCCTTCAAGAGTGACAACTGGTCCATTAAGCCGCTCAAGCTCAACATCGGCTAATGGAAACGGCAAACCTATTTGATACCCTGGAAGGGGCTGACATTGGGGCTGAAATCAATCCGCTGGGTTACGACCCGGCGGATTATTCAGATCTGGAAACCGTCATTCGGCACCTGCGTACCCGTCGTAAAATCGTCGGGGTGGATCTTCCGAAACTGGCGGTTAATGGCGAAGTGATTCGGGACTCATTCGAGAAATATCTGGGCAGCAAACACCTGGGTAGTTCATCGCTGAAAGAAATCCACAAGACCCCGTTGCATTTCTGGTGCGCGCTGCATGAGCCTAAAATCAGGCAGTCGAAAAAGGCGTTTGATCTGGGGTCCTGGTGCCACATGGCCTTTTTGGAGCCCTCCCGTTTCGAACGGGTGGTAACCGAACCCCAGGCGAATATGGCCACGCTGGCCGGAGTGGAGAAGCTCCTGAAATTCTGGGAGAAAAAACTGGAAAACGTTCGGCTATCGAGTGGTGACAAGATGGTTACCTACTGCAAGCGCCTGGCCAAACGGGCCAAGTGGAACACAGAAAAGCTCGACGGGAAAAAAGCACTTATCCGCTACTACCGGGAACGGTCGGGCTTTTCGATTGTCGATGGCCATACAATGGGGATTATTAAACTCATCCGTCGGCACTACTACGCCTACGGGGGTGGCATCCTACCCGAGCTAATGAAGGGGGCACCCGCAGAGTGTTCGTTTTACGGGAATGACCCCGAAACAGGCCTGCCCGTTAAGGTTCGTCCGGACGCGTTTCAACTCGCTGAAAACGTGGGGGCAAATATCATTATTAGCTTCAAAACGACACCGGCCGATAGCATTTCGAAGTTTGCCTATGATGCGGCTAAATACCGGTATCAGATGGCTGAGGCCATGTATTTGGATGTCGTCTCGCAGGTATCAGGTCGAAAGTTCACCGGAGTAATTACGGTGATGCTGCAAACGGTAGCCCCCTATCTACCCGCTGTCTTCTGGTGGGATGCCGAGCACCTGGCGGCTGGTAAGTATATGTACCGGACTGCGCTCCAGTCGGTAAAGTCCTGCTACGAAAAGGGGATGTTTCCGGGCTTTGATGCTCATGCTGCGCATCCTGACGACATGGGAATTATTCCCCTTAGTCTACCCGAATGGTCTTTACGTGAACTAACGCCTGTGGGCGCTTAACCTTTTACCATGCTCCAACTAACTCGACCCATTGTCTTTTTCGACCTGGAATGCACAGGCCTCGATAAAGAGCGCGACCGCATCGTTCAGATTGCGCTCTACAAACTCATGCCCGGTTTTACGGCTGGCTCCATGATTTCCTATCTGGTCAACCCGCAGATGCTAATCCCGGCCAACTCGACCGAAATCCACGGCATTACCGATGAGATGGTACAGGATAAACCTGCCTTTAGAGACATCGCGGGTGAGCTGTTCGAATTCTTCGTCGGCTGTGACGTGGGAGGCTATAACTCCAACAGCTTCGATGTACCATTCCTGTTTAACGAGTTTATGCGGGCGGGCTATCAGTGGAATGCCAGTGCGTTCAACATGATCGATGTCGGCAATCTGTTCAAGATTAAAGAGTCGCGTACCCTGTCGGCTGCCGTGCAATTCTATTGCCATCGGGAGATGGAAAACGCTCATGATGCGGCTGTCGACATCACCGAAACGGTAAATGTGTTTCTGGCGCAGCTGCTGCGCTATTCGGACCTGCCGGATACAGTGGAAGCATTGGCGCTGTTCACCAACTACGGCCAGCGGTTAGCGGATCTGTCGGGTAAGTTCTACTACGATCAGACCAACCAGCTGCGCTACAACTTCGGCAAATACAAAGGGGAATTGGTCGCTGACCACTTGGACTTTGCCGAATGGATGTACTTCAAGGCCAATTTCCCGACCGACACCAATGAGATTCTGGCTGAAGTACTGAACGTGTTTCCTGGCGAAACCGACGAGTGGGATTAAGCAAGTAATCAATAACAAATTCATAAAACTATGTCAGGAGTAATCAAAGAGATGGTGACCTATACGCACCATTTTACCAAGGAAGAACAGGAAGAAAATAACCTGGCTCTGGCTCATGCCCGTGTAGCAGTTACCGAACTGGAAGACGAGAAAAAAGCCGTTATGAGCCAGTACAAAGCCAAGATCGATGCCAAAACCAGTGACATGAATCTGTTGGCCCGGTTCGTCATCGATAAGTGTACGTCCCGGTCAAAATACGCAGCCAAGACCAAGAACTTCACCAAAGGTCTATGGGAATGGATTGATGAAGAAACCGGCGAAATCATCAAAACGGAAAAGCTTTCGCCGAAGGATCTGCAACAGGATATCCCGTTTCCTGAACCCGAAAAGCCAAAGGATGAAACGCCCGTCGGTGGGGATGTGCCGTTGATGGAACGGGAAACTCCGCAGGCTCCTCCCCTGCCACCGCTGGAAACGATCCTGAATCAGGACCGGCCAACGATTCCGTTTGATGCGATTGTCACGCCTACCGAAGTGGAGGATTTGAATAATGGCCATGATGGTGATCTTCCGGATAGTGTGCAAGATGTCCTGCTTTTGAAAGAAGCGTTTGGTTTGCCATCGTTGCCATCGGGTGAAACATCAACCGAGGAAACGACCTCTGATGATGACCAGGTAGAGAAAAGCGATAACGAAGGGGCTGATTTCGATGCGGATTCCTACAACCCGGAAGATGATCAGCCAAAGCCTGATGCTCCTAAAACCGAAGCTCCTAAGACTGGTAAACGTCGACCAAGGAAATAATGGAAACGATTCGGATACGTCTGCAAAAATTACTGGAGGCCAATGAGCAGATCATGGATGATCAGCCCAGTGATGCCCTGTATTTGGAGTGGGCTCAGCTGGCCTTGGCGGTGAGCGATTTGATGGATGGGTTTGAAGCTGTACTGAAGACTGCGAAAGCAACTAGGGATAAGCAAACCGATTTTTTCAAGGCTCGTCGGGCGAAGCTGGACACGCACAAGCTACTTGGTGAAGCGCAGGATTTGGAGAAGGATCTTGATAAACTGGTTAAGCACTGGCAAAATCAGATGGCTCCTCCAACAGGGCAAACTAGCCTGTTTTGATTACCTACCGGGCGTGACGTATAGGCATGCCCGGTAATTACCTACTCACTTGTATGAATTACCTTAAACTCACCCAAACGTTCTGGAATAAGCACGACAAATTACCTTTTACGGGTAATCAAACGCTGCTTTACTGGCGTTTGGTTTACCTCTTCAATAAGGAGGGCGATCGGGAGGTTTGGCCGGAATCCATGCAATTTCAGGATGGCAGTCTTAGCCATCTGGTGGGTATCTCCGTGAACACGATGATACCCTGCCGGAATGCTTTAGAAGAGCGGGGATTGATTGATTTTGAATCGACAGGAAAAGGATGCCGGGGAGGTGGGACCTATCGGCTTTTAGAGGCAACCTCATCAAAAAGTTCATCAAAAAGATCATCAAAATCTGATGAGGTTGCTGATGAACTTCCTAATGAAACCTCTGCAAATTTTGATGAGGTTGAGTCAAAAGATACGCAACAACCTCATCAAAAAGATCATCAAATTTTGAGTAGGTCCTATATATATATAGAATCCAAACCTCCAAACCTCCAAACTCTTAAAAAAACACTGCTCGTTGCTCATCGCAACGAGTCTTCGGTTCGAGTTGCTTGGTATTGGCTTTTAAAAAACAAAAAAAAACAAAAGCCCCCCTCTTCCGGCGCCCCCCCCAAGCTGGTCACCCAGATCAAGAACTTGATCGAGGCCCGAGTCGAAGGCTACTACTGGACCGGCAAGGATGGCAAAGCGGCTCAACAGCTGGCCGACAAGCTACGAAACGCGATTACCAGCAAACGAAAATCCGAGGGGGATATCACGCCCTGCACCGATGAGGATATCATCAATTCGCTGATCGTCCTACTCGATCAATCAGCCAAGCTCAAGGAGTACTATCAATTCACCGATGTACCAACCCTTAACGGGAAATTCAATGAAATTCTTACCCAACTCCGAATCCCAAGACAGCCATCCAGTACAGGAAAGCCAGTCGCTCCAGCTCATGCAACCCCAGAACAGCGGATTAGCAAAGTGGACGCCCTCTTCAAACGAATTGATCAACGTACTGGCACTGGCGGTGGGGGGTGATGCTCAGTCGAAAGAGTTGATAACCACGCATTGCAATGGCCTGACACCGGTTGTGGCCATGCATCCCGAAAAACCGCAGTTGTCGCTGATGCGCAAAGAAGATCCGGCCATGTGTCAGAAGGCACTGGCACTGGCCATCATGCGCATGACCGAGCTTATCAACGTTACCAACACGCTGACGCTGGATCAGGCTGATGATTTGATTGCCCGAATCAGTGGTACGTATTACTACCTGCGGCTTGATGAGATTCTGTATGTGTTTGAGAAAGGAATTAACGGAAAATTCGGGCGAACCTTCAATACATTGGATGCTAGTGTAGTGATGGGTTGGATCGAAAAGTATGATGTCAATGAGCGCACTGAACGGGCAATTGAACTGGCCAGATCTAATCAAGGTGAGCAGCAAAAACACCTTACCAAAGCCGAATTGACCGAATTCTACCAGAAGGCCAGCATTCCCAATCAGAACCCGTTTGTCGATAACAGCCACGTTCGTACAGCTAAAAAACTGGCCAACTCCGATGCTGACTACCGGGCCTTTCGGGCGCAGTATTACCAAAAGCTGAAAGAAACTCAGGCGCAACAAACCACCGAGCCAATCCATGAAAACAACGCTGACCCTGCCTGAGCCCACACTGAGCCTGAACGTCCTGCGTAAACTCAGTAAGCACGAATACAAAGCCCTGCGCGATCGGTATTTCTACATTTTCAAAGGGCAGCCGCATTGTCTGCACCCTGGACCCGTCAAGCTGACATTAGTACGCATGAGTGTCGGGGAACTGGACTATGATAACCTGGTCGGAGGAGCGAAACCGGCCATTGATGCGCTGGTCAATGCGGGCATCATTCGGGGGGATAAGCTGAAAGATATTGCCGAGCGCGCCTATGAGCAGGCGAAGGTCAAAGCCGGTCAGCAAAGCACAGTTTTTATCATTGAATGTCTATAGTCAATTACACATATCTCAACCATGATCCCCCACTACCATCTATCAACCGGTCATTGTCAATTTCTAATCGCACTCTCTGTGCTCATTCTGCTTATTCGCAATTACAGCAAACCGGTTCACAGCCGGATTCGGCTTCGAGTTCTGGCCGGGTTCTGTGTTGGGGTGTTGTTGGGACTGTGGCAGGTGATTAGGGAGATAAATCAAATTAATCCTAAATGAAACCATGCTTGAACTGGTCTTAAACTATAAATGGTTCGACATGATCGAATCAGGCGAGAAAAAAGAGGAGTATAGAGATATTAAACCCTACTGGATTAGGCGCTTGATATCTCCTTCGGAACCAATGGACGGGGAACACTGGGAGGAATTCTGTTCAGATCTAATGAATCCAGTCCGTTATGACAATGAGGCTGAAGTGATGGCCTACTTCGATTGCAAGTTCATTCCTTTTGCGTCGGTTCGATTTAGAAGAGGATATCAGAAAAACGCTAAAACGATGATTTGGAATTTGGGTCCATTAAGTATTGGCAATGCAAAGCCAGAATGGGCAGAAGGTCATATGGGTAGAATGATTGTACTGCCACTTAGTGAACGAACTCAATGAACCGCTACACCTACCTAGGCGACCGCATGACTGACCCAACCCTGAAAGGTCAGTTATGCACCGCTGAAATGAATGGAGATAAGTGCATCAGGGGCACAAATGGAAACATGCTGGTTCGCTTTGATAATGGCCGGGTGGCTAATGTGATTGGGAGGTTATTGAGGAAGGTTAAACCAGATTCATTATGTGGGGATTAATGTATGTATGGGATTGCCCCAAGTGTGGGTAACTCCTAGATGATGAGATTGCTTACAACTCACCTATCGTTGACGTCAGATCTGATAGTGTAGAGCATTTGAACTTATGCCTGGAATGTGGCTGTGAAGTGAAACAGCGCATGAGTACAGGTTCAGATGGACAGCCAATTCCAGTTATGGAGGAGGTTGATGACGAACGCATGCGTGAGTTCGCTTATGGTGATGATTCAGATGACGATGAGTATGTAGATGATGGCGATGACTGGTTAGATTAAAACCGATCACTATTTTTTATAGTATTATACTAATTTTATACTTAATGGAAGCGACACCCGAAACAAATCCCCTTGATAAGCTCAATGCCCGGCAACGCAAGTTTGTTGTCGAATATCTTGATTGTCTGAATCAATCTGAAGCTGCCCGGCGTGCGGGTTATTCAGAAAAGACCGTTCGCCTTCAAGGTCATCGCTTGATAACGAATGATAACGTTATCAAGGCCATCGCTTATTTGGGCGAACAAATGATGATGAGTGCTGGGGAAGCCGTTCGGCGTTTGACGGAGATGGCCAGAGGGAATCTGGTCCCTTTCTTTCGATGGGTTCAGGAGGTTCAATACAATGTCTTAACCGGTACTCCATTGACTGACTTGAATGGTAATGTGGTCACAATGCTCGTTGCCAAACTGGATCTGACCAGCGAAGAGGCTAAAGCAAACCTTCACTTATTGAAAAAAGTGAAACAGGGTCAGTACGGCTTGGAGATTGAATTGAATGACCCAAAAGATGCCCTTGACAAGATCCTGCAACTACATGGCCGTTACAAGCAGCTGCCTGGTGATGCCAATCAGCCGAAGCAATTATCGGCCTATGAGTTGCCGGATGGTACGACAATTATTTTTTAACGTTTAAATCAACTTCCTATGTCTATTGCAACAGTACAACGAGGATCAAAATCGTTTCGTGAAGCCGAATTCGGTTCAGGAGATATTATTATCATGAAGGCCCGTGAGACGACAGAGCATCCTTACGATAACATGATCATTTTGGCCGACGATGGGAATCCGCATGAGATAGGTGCTGATTCGGGATATGCGCAAACTAATACAGATCAGATTCCGATGGTTGGTGACCCTATTTCTTTGAAATTCAATAAGTCAACTAGCGTTCGCGTCCTTATTGAGGATCTATTGGAGATTGAGCAAAACCTAATTGCAGACGGAAAATAGATCATCCAATGCCAAAACTTACGATCAATTACCCCGTCAAAACATATAGGTCGGTTCAGGTTGATATTACGAAGGAGGAAGCGGATAAATTAGCGTTGATGGGTAACCTTGAACGAGCGATGTTTATCTACATTAAGCACCCATCGCCTGATCTAATTCCTGCTTTATCAAATCAGGAGGTAAGAATAGACTGGGAGAGTAACTAATGACAGCCATTCCCACAAACACCCAGGTATCATTTAATCCCGAGCGATTCCCAAAGGCAGCGTTGTTATTCAACGCTGCCCATTCGGGAAAGTACCGGGTTATTGTGTGTGGTGGTGCTATTCGGGGCGGCAAGTCCTTCGGCGTCGGTGGGGTACTTGTGACGCTTCACAAACGCTTTCCCTATAGCCGATCGATCGTGGTACGGGATAGTCTGCAAACACTCAGGATCACTACCCTGCCGACAGTCGAAAAGCTCATACCGCAGAACTTCATTAAGAAGTTTAAAGGCGATCCCCAATTTCAATGGAAGTTCACCAACAACAGCAGCTTTCAGTTCTTCTCTGAGCAAGACGCTACCGATCCGGAACGTAAACGGTGGAATGGCCTTGAAACAAACTATATCTGGCTAGAGCAGGCAGAAGAGTTACAAGAGGCCACCTACGATAAGGCGCTGGAACGCTTAGGGTCGTATTTCATCCCAAAGCATCTAGGATTACAACCTCCGCCAATCTTATTCGTAACAGTAAATCCAACAGATACCTGGGCAAAGACTAAGTTCTATGAGCCGTGGTTGAACGGTACGCTTCCAGACCACATTTGCTACATTCCGATGACGATCGACGATAATGGAGGTTTAGAGCCTTCGTTTCGTGAGTCGTTAAACATGCTTAGGCAGACCAATCCAATCAAATACAAAATCTTCGTCGAAGGTCGCTGGGACGTGCGCGAAAAAACGGGTGGTGAGTGGTATCACGAATTCGACTATGGCAAACATACCGTCGGCAAAGACAAAGGAGGTGTGCCATTTCTCCCCTCTTCGCCTGGTGATGTACACGGGACGTATGACTTCAATACTGTGCCTTACATGACGCTGTTACTGTTTCAGCCGGTTCGGTCATTGGCCAAAGTACAGCTTCGTTTCTTCAAAGAATACTGCTTAGCTAGTCCTAATAACTCAACGGCCAAGGTTTGCGAGTTTGCAGCCAGAGATTATCTGTTTCCGTTTCGAAGAACATTCACCTACTACGGCGATCGCCAAGGCGAAAACCGTGTTGAGGGAGAAGGTAACTTTCGTAGGTTCGACCGGGTTCGCAGTACACTTGCCCCCTTCCTTCACTCACGGTCGAATCAGGTCAACAAAGCTGTTGTCGTAAATACACTCATGCGGGATTTTATCAATGACGTGCTAGCAGGTCTAGTACCAGGTGTTGAAATTCTAATCGATGAGGATAATTGCCCGAACCTGATCAAGGATCTGGCCACTACAAAAGAGGTCTCCAATGGTATCAAAAAGGAGATTGGTAAAGATGCCAATGGAAACCGGTACGAAAAGAACGGTCACTGCCTATCTGCATTCACATACGGTGTTGGGACATATCTATATGATATTTTCCTACAATGGAAAAAGCGACGAGGGAAGATTGGAGAGTGAAAATTCTTTTACGGATAGACGTAGCCTTCGACGCGGACATATCTGTATTTGGCCGCTATGGCCGATGCTTCACCTTCCTTTGTAACCAATACGAAGTTGTCCCCTCTCTGGTCGCTGTAGTACAATTTTAGTGGAACTGTGCCTTCAACCTGACGTGGGAATACATAGCCGAGAATACCTATAAATTTATATTGAGCAGCAATTGCAGATTGCTCTCCCTCATTTGTGGCTGTAGAAAAGAAGTCATGGGGGCTTCCTCTTTCTGTCACTTTTAAATAAAGCTTTAGTGGCACAGTGCCATTTTCTGGATTTTTTAGAATAGTGCCCTCATGACGTACCTCCCTGTATCCTATTGCTTTAGCAAAATTGAATAATTGGTTTTCTGGGCCTTTTACAACTGTTGCATTATCATAAGATGGCCAAATAGCCAGACTTTGAGTAACATTTGGAATGTTGCCGTAGATTAAAAATAGCTCGCTTCGATCCTGAGCTTTACTAGGCATAGCAATCAAAATTGCTAATAAGATTGAGTACAATAAATGCTTCATATGAGTTTTAACAAGGTGTTTGTTCAAAGCGACGGTCTTTCAGCAATATAAGAAATTGAGGATTTCTTCTCCAAAAGAGATTTTATTACATTTGCACATATATTATTTTTAATCGTATTTTACGATAAATATTCGTTTTTATCTTTAGCGAATAGTAGTATTTGGCCGCGCCCGGTCGCATAGGGCAGTTAACCCCTGCGATCACATGCCCAACTTTTCAATCGACCAGGCGCGCGAACTGGTTCAGGATACGATCAATAATGGCACCCGCCACGCTGGCTATCAGCGCACGGTTGATTTGCGCGAAGATTACCTAACGATCCTGACGGGCAAAAACTGGCAGCGCTTCCTGTCCCGTTTCCGCCTTCGCACCGATCTGGAAGAATACCAGCAACAACTGGAGCTTACGCACCAAAATCTAAGTAGTACCTCATCCTTGTTGGAAAAGAAATTCGGCCAGATCAGCCGGATTCAGGACATTAAGAGAGGCCTGAATTTTGAGGGCACATCGAACCGGGATCAACAGGACCTTCAGGATGTACTAAACGACTTCGGTGGCGAAGGGTCTGCTCAGCGCGGTACACTTGAGGATTATATCACGCTGATTTACGATCGCATGGTGCTCTATGATCCAAACGCATTTATTCTATATGATTTCGCGCCGTTCAATGCACTACTAGGCGAACGGGCCCGACCCTACGGGATTGTTTTTCCGTGTCAAAACGTATTGAATTTCCGCCACACCCGAGGGGATCTGGATTATCTACTCGTTCAGGTATTTGTAGACTATAAAGATCCCGATGGAATAGCCAAAGTAGCTACCGACTACATCTGCTGCGCGGGACCTTTTACAGTTCGCTACTATGAGGGGGCTGATGGTCGTCAGGATTTACCTCAAGTTTATGAGGAATTTAAGGCTAAGTCTGAGAAACTATATCGCATTGCCTTATTCTCGCCTGGCGTTAAAAAGGTGCCTGCGGTTCGTTTAGGCTATATACTCGATATTGAGACCGATAATCAAACCTGCGTTTCTCCTGCCTTTCATTCAGCGCTTGATTTATTTCGTGAACTCATTGATCTGAAATCGCTTAATGATATCGTCACCAAAAAACATGGGTGGCCTCAGCGATTCAAGCAGACCCCTCCCTGCCCTGGTGAGATGAACCCGGAAACTAAATTCCGTGATGGCTGTAACGATGGTACCAACACGCGAACGGGCGAAACCTGCAAAGAGTGTGGTGGCACTGGCCATATAACCCACAAGTCAGAGCAGGATACCATCACCGTAGACTTGCCCGACAATCCAGAGGACTGGCCAGATCTGTCGAAGTTGGTTTATACCGTTCAACCTGAACTGGAGACCATCACCACATTTGATGAGAAAATTGAGAATAAGAAAATCGAAATTATTAAAACGGTTTTCTCATCCGATCAGCAGGTACAGGTCCAAAGTCCCGCCAAAACGGCTACTGAGTATGTCGTAAGCCGGGAAGATCAAAATAACACCCTATTACCCTGTGCTGATCAAAAGGCCCTTGTCATAAAGACATCAATTCTTCACGTTGCGGCTTTGATGAACATATCCGGCATCGTGAAGCCATTGTATGAATACAATCGTGACCTGAAGCTAAATAGTGCTGATGAAATTTTAGATAAGATCGCCGATAAAACCAGCAAAGTATCGTCGACTACGCTGGAGCAGATTTATGACGACTACTATCAGAAGGTTTATGCCGCTGATGAGATTGCGCTGGAGTGGTATTATTTTCTAAAAGCGCATATCCCGTTTTATCTCACGCCAAATGAGGAATTCGAAACCAATGTAGCCAGTGGTTATATAACGGATTCCGATCGGACCCGCCGTATTTATTGTGATACGATCGTAGCGGATCTACGCATGACGGCTCCAAACATTTTGCAATTATCCTACCCCGAGCAGGAGACTAAAATAACGGAGATAGTCGACAAGATTTTAGCTGAATTGCCTAAGACGGTTAGTCTGACCAATATTCCAACACCTCAACAACAACAGGCATAGTTATGGACTTTTCGCCCTATTTAGGTTTAGCCCGAAATCCAGAAACCTTATCAGGTCTGGTACCAGAAGGTGAGTCCGATTCGGTAGTAGATAAAACACTGCTTTATTTGGATGACATACCAGAATTGCCTCTCGTACGGATTCAGCAGCCTGACAACAAGGATGTAAGGGCAACTGCACGCATGCAGGCTAGTAATGTGCTCAATGCAGATCTCAAGGCATTCCTAGGTAATACATTCCAGAGTCGGCCATTGTATTCAGGCTTACTGGGCAAAGTCTCGTACACGCAATTTCTACAGCCCATCAGCCAAACCAAACGGGTCTTATTCAATATGCGCTACCTAACGGGCGGTGAACTGCTCATTCGCTCGGTGGGAATTATCGTGTCGGATAACCTAACCGATCAACTGATTGGGCTCTATAAAGTTGGTCAGGATGATCCCATTAAAAGCAAAACGGTCCCGACTATTCCAGCCCGAAGTACGACACAATACTCTGTTGGCGAGGCCTGGCGTATTCCGATGGATGGTGGCAGCTATGAGCTTCGTACAGTCCTGCCCCAAGGCGTGAAGGTCGCTGACAATCCATTAGCTTGTGGTGGTTGCGGAGGAATGGGGGCTTTGCATGGCATGATTACTAACTGTTGTGACGGCCGTGCGGATGGGTTTGTGATGACGCTGGGTGGCAGTTGCGACTATGATCCACTTTTGTTACAGCTAATGGAAAATGATCGCACCAGGCTGGTCATTGCCTATATGTTAGCCTATCAAACTGGCTATATCCTTTGTGTCCCGCCAGCGTCAGGACAAATCGAACGGGCTACTGTGCTCTCCGAAACGGATATGGCCAATGCAGCCGCTCAATGCCGACAGGAGTATCTAAATCGGCTTAGCTGGCTCAAGATGGAAGTGCCTAAGCTTGGCCTATCCACCGATAACACCTGCTTTCAGGCCGTTGCGCCACACGGCTGGAACCGATCAGGGGCTTTTCGATAGTGTATTTGTTTTTCAACCAATAATCCAGAAGTAATCATGAGTCTTTTAAACAAAAAACAACAGGCCCGGATCACGCTGACCACGCAAACGCACGTGACTGGTGCTACCAAAACGCTGGCCAATGCGGATGGTCCCATTCAGCTCATCGTCAATCCAGCGGCAACCCTGTCTGCTCTAGCCGTTACGTTTCCCGCTACCCCCTTTGATGGTCAGGTCGTGACAATTTCCGCAGGTGGCACCATGACAACAGGTACGGTAGTCACTGCACTTACGGTTGTTGCGAATACCGGTCAGGGTGTATTAGAGCCTACTGCACCTGGGTCAACAGCCGCAGGAAAAAGCGTTTCATACCGGTATAATTTGGGCTTAACCAAGTGGTTTCGGCTGTACTAAGCGAATGTCGACGACTGAATATCAGCAACGGATTGCGGCTATGCGGCAGATGTTGGAGACTCAAGCTCCCAACATTTCGCTTCGCATGGCCACAACCGGGCTGACTCTCGTCAAAGAGCGAAGTATCCGGGATGGCATCACCGTCGATGGTGCGTTTGCCGAATATTCGGCCAATGAAGTCTATAAGTCCTCATTCAAGAATAAGACCCTTAATTCAGCGGGTAGTGCGTATGCCTCTAGTGGTGGCAAAGGGACCTATGGCGAACTGCGAAAGGTGCAGGGGCGAAAGTCGGACCATGTGAATCTGTTTTACCGGGGGCGCATGTGGACGAGTTTGCGGATAATCAGCCAAACCCAAAACGGCTTTCGGTATTCGGTGCTCGTGGGGCCTTCAGATGATGAAGCAACGCAGATCCTGATCGCCAATATTAAACGATACGGCAATTTTCTAAAGCTGAACGCAGAGGAGCAACGCCTATTGCTGGCTGATGCCGAGGCTGATGTTCAGGATATTATCAATCAATTTTTATAATGGTCAACGCTCTTATTGCTCGCTACCTCGTCGATGCCCTATCGGATCTGAATGGTCCGGTTATTTCCCGTTTGGCAGGCCTGGTAAAAACGCTCGAAACAGATGCGTTTACGGCGCCCAAGAAGAGTCGTTTTCCAGCTCCTATTGAATCGACAGACTCCTACTATGCACGTTGGGGAAAAGCTTTCCCAGATCTGGTGCCTAATCAAAAGGAACGCCTTATTGTCTATTTCGAGGACTTCGGCGCTACCAATAGTAACGGGCGTTGGATCTCGAAACTTCGATTGATAGGATGGGGCAATAGTGGATTATTTGAAAATGTCGATATCAACCTTTTGCCTGTGGTTCTAATTACAAAAATCGCCAGGCTGCTTAAGCATGTACCGGTTGATTTTTATTCACCCGTAAGCGCGTTACGCTGTGAAGTCGTGGGCTCTCCTGCAGCCGACACAAATTTATTTAGCAGATACACTTATTCGGAAACGAGTAGCCAATATTTGCTTGCCCCCTATTTCGCTTTTGGTTTAGACCTGACTATAACTTATGTACTCAATGATGACTGCACTACTGAGCTTATTGCTTTGCCTGTTAATTAGCATTGTTGCTGGTATTGCTGCGAATGGCTATGTGAACATCCTGACCAAGCCCGGTCAGGTGTTAGACTTTTGGGCGAAGTGGCTCTATGATTTGCGGGATTGGTATGTAGGTACTACCCCAATGGACTTTCATGAAGGGGACGAGGGGCCAGAGATGGCTGAGTATTATGCTATTCGGCACCAGCGAGCGGACTACGTACTAAAACCGTTACTTACCTGCGTGTACTGTGTGGCTGGCCAAATGGGTTTCTGGCTGTCGTTATACTACAAATTATGGTATAACACCAACTATACTATTATTAGTTGTTTGATTACCGCAGTCATTGCCGTTTGGCTTGGTGGCGCATTTCAGGCTATTCAAAAAAAGCATTTTCCCTTGTAAAGCAGCAGAGTTGAATTTTATATTAGTATAGGGTTAAGTTAGTCTTACCAAGTAAACGTTTGTCGATAACATACTTTGATTTATCAAGCACTTTTATTTTACCCCTTCTAGCCAATTCATGTGCTGGATTTATCAGATAATTATTTTCATGCCCTGAAATTGCAGACGGAACTTTCATACATAAACTCCCTTCTACATTCAACCAGTAGTCGGTTTCTTCCCAAAGTTCTGGACACCAATTAGGCCAACCGGTCCAATTTTGAGATGGCGCTCCTAAATCATATATTGAAGTGGCAGGAACCCATAATTTCAGACAGGAATAGGAATCTTTAGCCAGCTCTATTTCAGGCTTCAGGTGTGCCAAGGTCTCCATTGCGGCTGACGACGGATTTGTGGCTGCGTATAGAACAGAAAGTCCCGGTCTGTTCCAACGCCCACCATGTAGAAACGCCCCCTTGCCTGTTAGGTCATCAATAAACGGTGTGGATGCAATTCTAAATAAAATCATACTAAAATACCCCGTATGCTATTCGTCCTAGAATATTCATGACCTCATCAGCACTATCATCTCTTTCAATTAGTTCAACTGGGCTGATTCCGCTGACTGGGTCTTTCGTGTCCAGCCACACTGAAAAATTAACCCGATCCTTAAAAATATATTTCCCATAGGTGCTCCAGATCTCATCTAGTTCAAACCTATACTCCCATTTTGTTGGCGATGATAGAAAAGGGTCACCGCTTCGGCTTTCAGGTTCAGCTGGAATTGGGGCTGCCTCTTCCGGAACAGACGATTCTTTAGGGGCGGTTTTGTAACCCTCCTCGTCATCATCGTCAGCAAACATAATTTCTCGCTCGTTCATTACTATGTCGTAGTATAGGTTGTAGAAAATCCATCTACAACGATCTCGCCATTAGGCAACTTAATCTACTAATTAAACGAAAAGTTTGCAAATAAAATGCTAATTAAGTGTTTGATAGTCAGTGTTTTTACTGTTCATTATCGTATAATACTATAAATAACTTTATTTTACATAATAATCGACGAAACAAGAGCGAAATGAAGCAATGACTACGGCCAATAAGTAACCTATAAACTAGCTTCCCGCTGGCTGCTCAGGATTTACAGAAATTTTATTCGTCCTAAGCAATTTAAGGGTTTGCCGAGCTTCATCAGCCTGTTTTTCTAGCTCCTTAATTCGCGGCTTTCTATCTGGAGGTGTTCTATGAAGCTCATCCATTATTTCGTTATAGGTTTTCTTAGCGCCCATTATAGCAATTTGCCGAAGTAATAAACTGGCGCCAAGTCGAAATAGAAAGGCTGCTCCTAGTCCTATTACTGGGGCAGCAGACGTAAGCACAATTCGCCAACCTGGATGAGATTCCAGTTGATTGGCAATGGCGGCTACGATAGTACCAATACTTACTTCTAAAGTTGGTGTCGACTTTTCTTTAACAACTTCTGTACTGGATTTTGGCGTGGTTGCAGGAAGGTTACCCTCGGCCATTATTTAGCAAGCTCAGCCAATTCGTGGATTTCTTTACGGTTGAGCCGAGTTGATACTGTTACAGATTTACCTGTATCCTTTCGAGTAACAGTAATATTTTTAGCCCCTTTTACTTTAGTAAAAAGGGTAACAGAAGAGATCAGTGCTGTCAAAATACTCCCCGCCAATAATACAATATTTAAAATCTCTGGTGTGTTCATCACTTAACTTCTTTAAATTAATTTTTCAATTATTTGTGGATAATTGAAAAATCTAAATTCCAATCAATCATTCAATAACTAACATAGAATCTATCAGTATAATAGATAGCAAGTTATAAAAGGTGGTAAGCTGAAGCTCCTTCATGACTTGGAATTAAATTTCCAACATTCATTCTTATTGAAAAGCCATTAATTAAATGCGACAATTTCTCTTCAATTTTTTGTTTCCAATTCGTTTCATACTTAAAGAACTTTATACATTTAATAGACGACCTATCCCAAAGAACTACATTTTTATAAAGGTCGTCTATTGCCTTTTCAAGCTCCCAAATACTAGATCTATATTTATTAATACATTGGATGTATTTCAAGTCCCCACCAATAGGAATAATCCTGGAATATAATCCCAGTAAGATAGTCAACTTTGTTTTTTTTGCACCAATCCCAGAGAAATAAAATGAAAGATTAGTATTAAGCTCAGAATAAAAATATTTGAGTCTTTCAAAAAACGGATCTAAATACTCTTGAAACGGATCTAAATGCTCTTGCTTCGGTTCCCTATGTGATAATAGTTCAGCTAATAATTCAGCCTCTAATTCCGTATTTAACTTTAAGTCAAAATTAAGAGGTTTAAATTTGTACCTTAGTTTTCTTTGATAGCCAACTAATTCTCCCCTAACATCAAGAACAGTCTCACAGCCTAGACCCACACTATTCAATACAGCATCCCCTTTTGCTTGACTGATATGCTTAACTAAATAGGATTTACCTCGATTATAGTCACCAAATAGAGCAATAGGATACTCTTTTTTAACGTCTTCAATTATTAGGCCAGGAATTGTCTCCGTAAGGTGCGATATTTCAGATAAAATCCTTAAACCAGATGAACCTACACCTATAAGTATAGGACGTTTTTGCTTATTTGCTTGCTCCTCACTTCTTTCAGGATAATTTTCAGCTGAATCGCGGGAATTATCATGTGTCCTAAGTACATTGCGGTTATCTAAAAAAATATCGCCCTCATCAAAGAAAATCATACTATCAACTTTACAGAAAAGTGATGCTGCTAAAGCACTACCTGGACTAACTTCCTCTCGCCTGCCAAGGAATACTTCAGTCTTTTTTAAAGGAGAAGGTAATACAGAGGAACAATCTTGAGATCTGACAATTGAAAGACTAGGATCAATGACAGGTGTAACGCAAGTGAAATAGTTATTTAAACCATCAAGACTACCTTCTAGTGTGTGATTCCAGACTAGATTCGCTACATGATCAAGGGTAATCATTAAGTCCTTCATGGCCTTTTGGTTCTAAATGTTAACTAAGATCTCACTTACTACTTCATCAGCTTCCTGGCTTAATCCACTTGCGTACGTCTAAGTAACGAAATATTTTCCAATAAAGTTGAGGAATTTATTTTTTAACTATCTCACAATCAGCCGATTACCATTATTTATAGTATAATATTATTTTAAATCGTATTTTGCTTTAAAAATTAGTCATGAGCGAAATTAATTCTAGTTTATTCCCCGTTGACATTCAGCCCAACGCTCCCCAGTTCGAAGCCAATGGCCGAATCTACACTGTCGATCGGGAAGTGCGACTGTCGGTCGATCGGGACTGGTGGTTAGAAAAATTTAGCATTGGTGCGTTAACCGGCCGCGATGGTATGGCCATCCTGCGCGAAATACGCCGGGCGTATGATGCCCTAAACGCAGGCACGATCGTCGATGCTGGGGTGATTCTGGATAACGTCATGCGCGGTGCGGCTGATCTGAATGCCAAAGAGGCTCCGCTCTATTATATCTGTACGCTCTTTATCAACCGAGAAGATGAGAATCGTCGTCATTATGATCTGGAATTAGCCAAACAGAAAATAGCGGACTGGCGTGCTGCGGGAATCAACTCCGATTTTTTCAAAGCGTCGGCACTAAACTACCTGAGCATTACCGGCGCTCACTTGAACACGCTCATGGAGACCTTTTCGGGAATAAATCTGCCCGAACTGAGCCTGTCGGACCAAGGTCCCCAAGATCCGTTCGACAGCAACTAAGGGAGCGCGATGCCTACTGGTCCGACCTACTGCTGAATTTATCCGAAGGAAGGCCAGAAGGCGTATCAACGCTTAAGCAAATGGATACCATTGAGTTCTGGTATTTCTATAAAGCCTGGAAGAATCGGCAACAGGCGATTGCCGATGCCTACAACCAAACCTAGTACCTGCCATGCAGATAGACCTTAAATACGACCTAGACCTCGAAGAAGCGTTTCGCAAATTCGATCTGCTTTCTAACCGGATGGGCACGATCGAAGATGCTCTGACAGGCATGCGTCGGCAAAATCCGTTCGTTGAGGCTAACCAATCTGCTTCGCAGTTCAATACGACGCTTGGTCAACAGGCGCAAGCATATAGGCGCGTCCAATCAACTACCGAAGCCTTTCGCCAGGAGCAGAAACGACTAGAAAATCAGCTAAAAGAGCTAAAGAGCCGGCAGGCTGAATTTATTGCTGCTGGTAAGTACGGCGAATTAAAGGAAAAAATTGCCCAAACCGAATCACAGCTGCGCAGGCTAGGTGATCAGTTAGACAATGCCAAGCAAAAATCAGAAGGTGTAAGAGGTGCTTTTGACAAAGTTGGTTCGGCCATTAAAACGGCTTTTACGGTTACAGGTATTTTGTTTCTAATCGAAAAAATAGTTGAATTAGGGCAAAAAGTTATTGAAGTAACCGGTAGTGGAGAACGTTATCAGAATCAATTTACGCGGATTTTTGAAGGAAATTCTCAGGTTGCTGAGGGTTATTTGGCAACACTCCAAAAAACAGCCGACACAACCAATTTTACGTTTGATGAATTAGCGGATAACGTTGCAAAACTCGCCAGTCGCGGTATTATTCCGACGGAAAAAGAACTTTTAAAGCTTGGCGATACTGCTAATTTCATCAACAAGCCGTTTGAGCAGCTGAATGAGGCCATTCTGGACGGGAGTAACCCGGAAAGGTGGAAAGAGCTAGGGTTTGTTGTATCCACTCAGGGGAACAAAATGACCCTCTCCTATGGGGATTTTAGCAAAACTGTAGACAAGTCCGTAAAAGGCGCTTATGAGGCCATTCAAGCGTTCGCGGAACAGGGCAAGGTACTAGGATCAACAGCTGAGGCAGGTAAGACACTTTCAGGTCGGATGTCTACCTTAGCTGATAACTTTGCTGGTATTTTTCGGACAATTGGACAGGGTAACAAGGGGGTTTTAAACGACCTGCTGGACTTGTTTTCAAGAATACTTATTGGAGCCAAAGACCTAATCAAAGGAATTCAACCCTTTGCCGAATCGTTTGGTGGAGCCTTCGTTTCTCTTGTTAAAGCAATCGGTGGTGCACTTGAATCACTCACCAATTTTTCAGATGCTACGACGTCAACAGCCACCGCAAGTCAAAAATTTGGTTTCTATTTATCCAAGTACATCATAAATCCCTTAACTGGCTTTTCGTTAATCATTGCCGGCGCAATTGAGGGGCTTAACCAAATGGTATTGTATACCGAGTATGCGGCCGCAAAACTCACTGGAAAGTCGAGCTTAGCGGCCGCTTTGGATCAACAGCTTAAAGATTCCAAAACACGTGTTGCTGAGATTCAGGCGGAACTGGCCAAGGTCGGAAAAGCTGCGAAACAGTCACTCGCGGATTATGAACGAACCGATAATCAACGTCAACGTCGTGAAGACCGTAGGGCCAGGTTAGCACAGGAGGCTAGCGAAAATTTCAAACCAACCCCTGGCAAAAACTCCCCAACCCAAGTTGATCAAAGTGTAATTAAAGCTCAACAAGAAGAATATAACTTATTACTTAAGACTCGTGATGAGTACGTAAAAGAGTATATGAAATTAGACGAGCAGTTCGGAAAAGACAAACTCGAAGCCTTAAAAAAGGATGAGGTTGCTTACATAACCGAAAAGGCCAGGCTCGATAAAATGGAAGTTGATGCCGAAGAGGCTCATCTATTAAAGCTATTGCAACTAGCTTCATCAAACCGGACTCAGATCAACAAGCTCACAGGTCAACGCGAAGTTGTTGCTGATACATCCGTCGTCTTACCCGCAGACATCCAAAGGCAATTTGACGATAAACGGAAACAGATCGATGCCGAGGCCGATCGACAAACGCGTATTGCCAAAATTCGCCAACAAGCTGAATTAATTGGTCTGGAGAAACAGACCAATAAAACGGAACTGGAGCTATTCGACGCGTACTGGGAAGAGCGGCTGCTGAAAGAAGGTAAAAATTCAGCTTTGCTTATTGCACTTACTAAAAAACGGGATGATGATCGCAATGCACTCATTCAGGACCAACTGATTCGGGATCAGAAAGCTCAGGAGCAGATTAGTCTGTACAATATTCAGCTTCGCACAAAAGGCACTGGTCAGACGGGTACGCAGTTTGCCAGGACGAATCAACTGGATGAGATTGCTCAGCAGTTAATATCTGCCGAGAATCAGATTTTTGGACTCAATGAGCAGAATGATCCCAAGAATACACCCGAAATCAAACGACTCGAAGCGTATGTAAAGGCCCTGAAGGAAAAGCGTAAAGAAATTGAGTTATTAGGTCCTGTCAACAAAGACATCTGGGATCTGCTAGGTATATCCAAATCCTTTAAAGACGAAACTGAACGGCAAGTCTTTTTGCAGGGGATAGATTTGATTAGTAACGCTATTCAACAGGCTACGCAGGCGGCTGTTGAATCCAGTGATGCCCGTATTCAAGCCTTAGATGCCCAGATTCAGGCCAAACAGGAACAGGTAGCCACGGAAGAGGAACGTGATAAGGAAGGCTATGCCAACAATCTGGCACTTCGTCAGGCGGAACTCGATGACCTGAAGCGTCAAAAGGCTGAAGAGGAGCAGGTTAAACGAAAAGCCCTTGCCGTTCAGCAAGCTCTTGATTTAGCTTCCCAGGTATCAAACAATGCGGTAACAGTTTCCAATACGGTGACGGCCATTTCTGAGATGTTTAAGCAGTATGGTAAAATTCCATTCATTGGCGTTATTCTGGCACTGGGTGCAGTGGCTACAATTTTGGGCACCATAGCGTCTGTAAAAGCTAAAGCCAAAGCGTTGACCCAGTTGCGCAAGGGTGGCCGTGTCCCGTTAGCCGGTCGATCTCACGAACAAGGTGGCCATCGTATTGAAGGTACAGATATCGAAGTTGAGGCCCGTGAACACGTTACCAATGCCCAGTCATCCGATCGTTTTGATAAGACACTTGAAGCAATTAACGAAAATGATCCAAAACGGGCGTTTCTGGCCCTCATAAAAGAAGGGGGATTCGGTTTGCCACAGATGGTCATTCAGTACATGCAGGGTCCTGATTTTCGCGCGAATAGTCAGTACAACATGCGACTACTGGAACAGCGGTTGGATCTTCTGATTGAAGAGCTACGCGTAGTTCAGAAGCATACCAAGCCTGGTAAACAATATATCGGCTTAGGTAATGGCATGTATTTGGAAATTGATGGTACCCATAAATATGTCCGAAAGCCATGAACCTAACCGTTGAATTAGCTTTACCTTCAGTCGATCCGACTGTATCTCAGGTTCGGGCGGTGAGTGCGGGTCAAAAAGACTGGAAGTTTTCGACTCAGCTTCAGGATGGCGAGTTGTACTATCGCACCAAGCTCAGCGGTTCGCTCATCGTAACGGGTGATGACTTCGCCTGGTTAGATGCACAACGGGAACGTTTTCCCTGTTGCGTAGAAGTGGAGGTAAATGTCTTTTCGCCAAATTGTGATACAGGTGATCTGGAACTATTCTGGCCTGGATACTTCAAAATAGATGCAGTACGGTTCGACTATACTGCTTGTTCTGCCGAAGTACGGGAAGTATTGCCCAGAGATGGCTATGATGCGTTATTTCGCGCCTGGCAGAAGCCTGTTAATTTACTGCAAAACGATCCCCAGCGCGTATCCTTTGTGGCCCTCTACCGGGATCATTATGTTAGCTCAATTGACTCTGACGGCAATCAGACAATTGGTGTACCCGAGGGCAATTCACCAGGTACCGGCTGGCAAAATGCCGAGCACGTCTATACCAACGGCATTCGACTCAACTATGCGCTCGATACACTGCTTACGCTGTCGATTACGGGCACAAAAGCCTCGTTTATACCGGGCATTACCAGTAGCTTTTACTTTGCTACGGCCAATCCCGTAACGGGGCGCAAAAATCTGGAGAAGGTAATATTAGCTGGATCGGATGCCAAGCGGCCTGTGTCGATCGACAATGCCGATATCCTGACGACTACGCTAAAAGATTTTCTGTCGGATCTGCGCGCGCTGCACAATGTGTATTACATGCTTGATCCGGAAACGGGACACCTTCGGTTAGAGCACTACAGTTGGTTCGCCCAGCGATCGTACGCGAATCTAAATCGGGTGTCGTTAAACCTAACCCTGTATCCGGATGCCTTGAAAGCCGCTAACAACGAAAGTGTAGATCTGGATAGTTTATTCGGCGTTGAGGAGTTGGTAATTACTAACAATAGTCCAAGCTACTTTGCGGAATACCGCACGGCATCGGTTCGCTATGACGATGGTTGTACGGTCAAAGACGATAAGGGCGAAGTAAAGAAAAATACGATCACTGTAGAGAAGATCTGGACCGATATCTATGCGGGGTATTCAAGTCCCGAGTCTGTGCCAGACGATTCTATTTTTCTGTGTGATATCGTGCCTGCTGGCACTATTCCGCAGGTGGTTAGTCAACTTCCCCAACTCGCAGTGGCCAGCAACAATGCAGAGTATCCAAATTATTCATCTGTGTTAGTCAAAATAGGCACGAACGGTTACCAATCAGCTGCGCTCTTATTTATTGATTTCCATCGCCACGGACGAAGCTTTACGCAGGGCGTTGTGAACGCAATCAAACAGGATGATGGCAGTTACGCCAACGGCCTGCAAATGGCCATGCTATCGACGACAAATACCCGTCGTCAGGAAGGAATTTCGATTCCGATATGTTGCACCGATCTGCCCATAAATTTGAATGGGTATGTGAAAACCAACCGCTTTGCACAAGGTCGATTGGATAAAGGTGTGTTTGATCCCAATGCAGACACGTTAACCCTTGACGTTGTGGCCGGTTCACGTTGTCAGCAGGTTATTGTCACTCCAGCTGATCCGGGGAGTGACTGCCCTCCCGCAGGACATATTATTACGGGGTATAGCCAACAAACCTATTGTGATTTTGAGCAACAAATTGTTGCGACCAATACGGATATTATTATTTATGCGGATGGGAATTGTGGCACTTATGAGCTGGCCAATCCAACCTATTCGACTGGAAACTGTTAACCGCTATGCCGACACTAACAAGCTTTGACGTTACGTTCGATAACACCTTCGCCCGAAGCCAGCCAACTGACGATACATTTCCTGAGGTTGGTGGCGATGGTGGTGGCGGTATTGCGGGTTCTGTATTTCCTTTTGCGACAAATCCTTCCTTACTGGCTAGTTGCTTGCATCATGATGGGCAGGGTTGGGAGCGGTGGAGTGGGGTTCCGATCGGCCTGCCTGGTTACCTGCTCCCGTTTGTATTAGCGGTGCCTATGCCTGGCAATCTAACTACATCCCCTTATTGTACAGAAGGGCTTCAGATTGTTGATGCTGATTCGGGTGCCGTGGTACTAGAGCCCTATGGCCTCTTATTATACCGGCTAAGCGGTGGCAGTACGCTTTATATAATCCATAATGGTAGTCAGCTGTATTCAGCACAAAGCGTTCCAGCGAGTTTACCGACGGGTACTTATCGCATTCAGCTGGGGGATGCTGTTTCCGAACCATTTGGCATTCGCTGCGGTCCCTGTAAGTTATTTCGGGTTCGACTACTAAATGATGCTCGACTAGGAGATCTGCTTTATGGCAGTTACGGATTTCAGCAGGTTTTTTATGTGGAGGGTACCCTATCCGGACCAACCTATAACGTAGAGGCAGGAACTGACAGCACATCAAAAACCATCTCAAAGATATGGACACTTTCCCTGCAAGGAACTACGGAGCCTATTGCTGATGCGCTGGCATTGGCAGGTGTTCACCGGTTAGTTGAAGTGTCGATCGTTAATGGCAGTGGCGCGCCTGTTCGATCAATACAGGCTATGGAGTTCGAAGCAAAAGGCCAAATAACGGTTAACAGTTCAGGCGGGTATGATATCGAATTGACCCTCCCTGTTTCAAAAACGTCATCGGGTTCCGCTTCGTCGACTAGTAATTGTGCGATTAGTGGTGGTAGTTTGACACTAACGCCAATTGAGTGTGAAATTACATGATTTATAATACTATTTTTTATCGTATTATACTTTTAAAATTAGTATTTATATTTGTTCAACTTGATCCCCGCCGGTGGCATGACTGGCATTTATGAGTATGGCACTTAATGACTTTTGCGTCGACTGCACCGATGATTACTGCGTCGACGCGGTATTGCCACCATTAGCAGTTGCTTGCGCAGTAACTAATGGACATCCGGTCGAGGAGGTATTTTTTACCGATCAGGGACACCCAGTTACTGGAGACCCGACGCAGGCAGCCAGCTGGACTACGCGGCTTAGCAACACATCAGATGGAACCGGCTCAGGATCTGGCAATGTGGCGCACCCTATCCGACATTTTGCGATCGTGAATGGTCAAAAGCCAGCGGGTACACCTACCTATATCAAAAATCAGGCAGGTACCCAGGCAACGCTGGATAAGTACACCCGAAGTATCACCTTTTTTGATGATGACAATTCGGACGCTAAATACGCCATGTACCGGGGCTATCAGTGTAACGGCAATGTGCTGTTGTATTACCGGTCTGGTAAGCATTTCTATGGTGGATCTGCCGGTGCTGGAAATGGGGTTGGTATTGCCTGCGTGATCAAACCTGTTCACGCGATCCTGCCTGGTTCGACTGATGGTGGTGCTCACCGGTGGATCGTCACCATCGAATGGGATGCCCGTTGCGAAGAGGACCGCTTCACGGCTCCGCTTTAATATTTAACCAACTTCATTGACAAAGCCGGAGGAGACTTCGGCTTTGCTTTTATTCATCAGATGGCAACTTTAAGAGCAACTGGGATTCACTTCACGTTAGAAATCCCAATTTATTCGCAAGATGCATTGTTCATTTTGGGCTATTCACGCAGTCGGGCTGCTGACCTCATTGAGAAGCATGGGGGATCAGTCGAATTAGTGGACTATATCAGAAATCTAAAGCAATGTAAGGGCGTCGCTACTCAAGATGGTGAGTCAGGGCGGTTTTTGATTTATATGGAAGATTTGCCCCGAAAGTCAACAGAACATGGCTCTTTGGTGCATGAGCTATTTCACCTCACTGAGCAAATCATGGAACGAGTTGGTATGAGGCATAAAATACGCTATTCATCAGAAGCTTATGCTTACCTGATTGGGCAATTGACTGCGGAAGTTTTAGGAAGGCTTTGGACGGCAACGAATATATGACGGAAGACGAATCAAAAAAGCGGATAGCGGCCATTGAGGCACTACAGCAAGCGTTCGATAATCGACTAGCCACGTTGGACAAAGATCTGTTAGCGGTACTTCTGGAAAATGCAGAGTCGATTATGGCTAACCCCAAAACGCTCTCCCTCCTACTAGGCAAGTTCGACAATCAATACCACGTGCCCGTGCTGCAACAATTTGGACTGGATATCCTGACTATAAAAACGCTCAATGATGGCTACTTTCAGGGTGCTATTGGCGAAACGATGGGCGGTAGAATGGTCAATGACGTACTATTTGAAAATGTCGCTCAACGGGTTGAGAAGCTCTTAACCGATCGCTTTGGCATTACACCTGATGGAGAGATAATCAGCCATGGACTGTTTGATTTATTTAGTCGAGACACGACAGTCAGGCGTCAGATTCAGCAGTTCGCGTACGGTCAGAAATCGTCCGGCGTTGGACTGGAACGATTCAAGAAAACACTCAAAGCGTTCATAGCTGGTGATGAAACAGCCGCCAGTCCAGCAGTGCCAGCGAGGGGCGTCTGGTCCAGGCATTACAACGTAGTGGCCTATGACGTATACCAGCAAGCGGACCGGGTAGCGCAGCAGGCCTTTGCTGAAGGTCTCAACATGACCGCCTTTTTGTATTTGGGGGGCAAAATCCCCAGTTCCCGACCGTTCTGTGTGGTTCGTGATGGGCGGTGCTTTCTTAAGTCCGAGATTGATAAAATGGGAACGCCTGCTGACAAATATGGAGGTTATGAAAATAAGGCAACAGGTTATTTTACTGGTAAACCAAAGTCCAACTATGCGCCTTTTAGTGATGCAGGTGGGTATTCATGCCGGCACCACTGGAGTGCAGTTTCCGATCGGGAAGCGCTGCGTAGAAGGGAGGACCTTAAACGGGTAAACGATAAGCTTATCGTCGTTTACCAATAATGCCAGACCACAGATAGTCTGGCATTATTGGTAAACGATTTAATTCGTTCTACATTATTCTGGGGTCGAATCTCTATTTAAAAAATACTTCAAATCTTCTTTTGCAATTTGTTTACCATGCTCATCAGTTACAATAACCTTTATGTTATTAGATGACACTTCAGTCTCAGTATTAAAATCTGACTGTTGCTGAAGTTTTTCTTGTCGTAATAAAAAAATCTTACCTGAATAGTAAACAAAAACTATTATTGCTAAGATAACAACCGAGTCAATAGCCTGGAAAGAGTAGTGATAGAAAAACTCTTTAATTTGCCTAATTATGTCTTCCAAAGGTTGTAATACTGTTAAGCTCATACCTTTTCTTTTCTATAGGTTATATTAAGCGCAATTCCGTAGCAAACGAATGCTAAAAGCGCTTCAAATGCAAAACTCTCTTTTAATAGTGTCAGCTTAGTATTTATGGTAGTATTGAGAATATAAATCCACACCCCAATAAAGAGAAAAATAAATGCGTAACTCTGGTAAATTATACTCTCATCCTTATCATTAGTTAAAAGGATTTTATACTTTCTTTTCTTCTTTATTTGGGCAAGAAGATTCTTATCAATGGCAGATAATTCAACAGGTTTTGGTTTTAAATTCCCAATAAGTAATCCAATGGCATTACTCACAGTACTTACAACCCAAAAAAACTCTAGACTTATTTGGTGACTAGACTTGATTATGATCTCCAAAGCCATGAATACAAATGGCAGTAAGACATTTAAAAACAGAAAAAAATAATCCCTAGTAAAAATCTTTATCTTAGGAAAGGTTCGGGCTAGAGCAGAGCTAGTATAGTATGTATAGAAAACACCCAGGATAGTACCAATTAGTATATCCAGTATTAAGGCCAGCGGATGCATCGTAAACTATTGGAATTCAAGTGGATATAAGACGTAGTAAAAATACATTCTTCCACATAGGAAACAATAGAGTGGATAATTTATAATTTCATATACTATTTTTTATAGTATTTTATTTTAAAATATAGTATTTATCATATCTTTGCTTTGCATTAGTTCAAAATCCTTTTTGCGATGACAAACGACATCCCTTACAAGCATCCGGAAACGGGGCAAGAGCGAAATTTCCCGGATGGACTCGGGGAAAAGTTGGGTTATGAACGCGTAGTAGGGTTCGTTCCCCCTGAAGTTCAAGAGCCGTCAGAATCGACTGGCACCGACCGGGAAAGCGAAGTTGAACACGCAATCGTCGTTCTTTCAGGTACGCTTTCCAATCCTTTTAATACGCTAAGTGAGAAAGAAAAGATGCTCATTGAGCGTCTTTCACTCCTTTTCGCTGATCTAAAAATCCAGGTCATTAGCCTGGAAGACGTTGCCGAAGTACTGGAGGAATATTCCACTCGTGATCATTTGTCTGCGGAGGATCTCTCCCAAATGCAGCGTATCGCTCATGTTGTTCTTGCTGATCAGTCAATTGAGATTCAAGGCAAACAGGAATTATTCACTAGTCCTTCCCTGATAGAAGTTCTTCGGGATATGGAAACTAAAATGTTGGCAGATCCCAAGATGAGTGCCCCCTCTAAAGCCGCTATGCAAAAGATTATTGATGATGCATTAGCGGCTTCAACTGCTCCAGCAATCCAACCCCCAACTGAATAATGGAGATCCGCCACAAGGTTACCAAGCAAAATCAGACCGTTACCCCTGAAGAGTGGGACGTTCTGAAAACGGAAGGTTTCGCCAAGAATTTCGATGTCATTTCGACCTCGGAGTTTTCGCCACCTGAATTAGCCATTCCTGCTATGAGTGCTTCAGCACAAACGGAAACACCTCCTGCTCAGGAGAAAAAAGAAAAGGCGAAAGCCTAAAGTCATCCCAGATACAATACCCGCTGACAGTCGGTTGGAAACGTTGGGATCAATCTATAGGTAGTCGGAAGTTGACCATCCGACGGATACACGATAGTATAAGGGTAGTATCCGGCCATAATGCCGGTGGTGTGGGTTCGAATCCCATTCGTGTAGCTAAGGCCGTTTTGAAATGAGGGTGTACGGAATTAGGCGGTTGTTGATGACCTCCAGTACCGAAACAAAAAGCCTGACCAGTCGGGTAGTTGATTGCCCTCCAGCCTGCTAACCACAGGTGCCTTTTATTAATCAACTACATCGATTAAGCCATCCGTACAGGAAAGTGTAATCGTGGTTATGGTCGGGCCGGGGTCGTTACAGATCCCACTCTTGCGAGTCAGCCGCACGATGCTGATAAAGTGCTTTGGGCTTAGGCACCTTACGTCTTCCCTGGTTCTGGATTACCATAAATCTAATCATATAATGGCATTACTGACTGAAGAGCAGCAAAACGTTGCTGTCAATGCGCTGGCCACGACGCTGGGCAAACCTGTTTCTGAGATTGAAGGCATGCTGGCAGGCGATAAACCTACCGACGTCGATAAGCTGGTTTCGGAGCGAATCAAATCGGTCCGAAAAGAAGGCGAAGATGCTGGTAAGGGAAAATTGCAAAAGGTAGCCAACGCCAAAGCCAAAGAGCTGTTTGGTACCGAAACCGCTGACGTGGAAACGATTGTCGATCTGCTAACCACAGTAAAAGACAAGTACAAGGCCCCAACTGATCCAGCATCTTTAACCGAAGAGCAGGTGAAGTCGCACACGGCGTTTCGTACGCTGGAATCGACCCTGGCTAGCGAACGGACGAAGCATGCGGAAGCGCTGGAAAAGGCAAAAAATGATGCGCTGGCAGAAGTCAATAAAGAACGACTAAACGCCAAGGCGTTGCAAGCGCTGACAGATTTCGGTGCTGTATTGTCGGATGATCCCAAACTGGCAGCGGTCCAAAAACGCATGTATTTGGAGCAATTGGAAGGGGTATCGACGAAAGAGGTTGATGGTAAACTAGAATTCTGGAAAACAGATGCCGATGGCAAGTCAACTCGGATTGAAACCGATAAGCTATTGCCAAAGTCGGAATCTGATTATCTGAAAGAACTCGTTGAAGCCATCTACACCACAAAGGTCAGTGAGCAGACTACCTCGACTGGACTGCAACAGCAGCAGGCTCAGCAGCAACAAGGGGAGAAGAAATTTAAAGGGCAGTTGCCCAAAACACAGCAGGAGTACGATGCCATTGTTCAGGATCGCGATAAATACACGATTGATCAGCGGCAGGAGGTAATCACCTACTGGAATACAAAAGATCAGAAATAACCGGTCTCACCGTTGGGGCCGGTCATCCTTTAGCCGAAGGTATCGGCCCCAACTACATGCCACAAGTAACCGGATTTTCCGCTTCACAAGTTGATCAACTTCTGATTGATCTCGAAAGTAAATGGCCAGACGCCCGTGGTAACGAGAATAACACCAATATTGTCGATACCAAAGTATTAAAAGGGATCTGGGCTGAACAAACCGCCGAATTGGAAGGGCCTTTGACCGACAACGATTCCTGTAATCCTGTCAAATTACTCTGGATGGAATCAGGTGGTACCACAATCACCGAAGGCTCGTCGACCAATCACACGGCTGTTACCTGCGAAATTGATGGCGATCAACCCGCTTCCAACAAGCAGGAAATACAAATTACGGATTACATTTCGGCTACCCTAAAAATCCCCGTTAAAGACTGTGGTAACCGGTATTCGTTCGACCAGAAGCTTCGCACCAAGCTCCAAAACACAATCATAGGCCTGGTCAATCGATTAGCGTCAAAAGTCCCGTTGGCGCTTCTGAATTTCTCAGGGGTGAATATCAATAAGGGCTTGCTAGGCACGTATGGTAAGTTAGTGGATGGGACAACCGACGATCCAACACTGACTAAAGTACCAGCAGGCAACTTCAACGCCTTCGATATCGTCCCTTACATCGCCGAGGTGGCCGAGCTTAACCGCTTTAAGAACCCAGCTGTTTTCGATGGGGGTAACCTGTTTTACCCTACCTATAATGCGCGTGGTCAGAAAAACACACCTGCGGGTGATGCTGGTCAGGAGAATCACTTTGATGATCTGCGCATTTACATGGATCGTCAGAATTTCCTTAAAAATGGGGGTGGTCTTTCTGATTCGACGTTCGTAGTTGATCGGGGTGCTGTGTACATGGCTACGGCGGCCTACGGACCCGTAAAAGAAGATGTAAACGGAAACGGTTTCTCAGAAACCCAATACCGTACTCCCTTACTAGGCTTACGCTTTCCAGATGGTCCAGAGCGAACGATTCCTGTTGAGGCAGATACCATTTTCCGTCGGGAACGCTTGCCCCTTGACAGCGATCCTAGCCGCTGCGAAGATCACTTTGTATGGGAGTTGAAAGTATAGTACATCATCCTGAAAAATCCGTTGATGTCTGTCAATGATGGGGTGAATGGTATCATTCGCCTGAAACGTGACGCATCGCTCAGTCAGATCGGAACGCCCATGCAGAAGGCGTTAGCCTAATTCTATTGCCTTAATTGCCTATTCGGTCCTGGTCTACCCATGCGACCGAATAGGCTTTTTTATACTCCTATGCTGCTCTCGTTTAGTCAACTTCTGGCTCTGGCTATTGAAATTCAGGAAGAAACCATTGATGGCGCTAACTCGGCCGATCGCGTTGGTGGATTTTTAGCGGAGCTGGTCAAACGGGCAACCATGCCCTATGATTCAACGGCGGCCTACGAGCAGGGGTCATACATATTTTTTGGTGATGCAGGGTATCGCGCGAAAGATGCTATTGGCGTTGGCGAATCCCCGTCGTCGGCTCCAGCGAAGTGGAAGATCATCACCGATGGTAGTTTTAAAACGCTGTTCGATAACGAAACGGACGCCAATAAAATCGCCGTTTTTTCGGCGCTACTATCGCTAATCGCTGGCAATCCAAGCCTAAAAGCCGCATTCAGAAATCAGATTCGGGCATTAAGTATTCCTGATTTCGTCCTGACCGGCATTCAAAACAACCAGGCAGCAATATTCAAAGTGGCCATAGATGGCACGGTTACCATTGTGCCTGCGCCGATCGACGTGGCCATCCCCGAACATGTCGGACGCTTTGGTTTAGGGCGCGGCTTTATCGCTACCGATTACACGCAGTTTGGAGCAATTGAATTCAACAATACAGACTTCTTTTCCTAATGGAAGATAAACCGCTTTTTCTCCGGATCTGGGATAACATACGCAAGGCGTTTGTTTTTTCGCCCTGGCCAATGAACCCAAATGGTCGGCCCTATATGGCGTTCATGGCGAATGTGTTATTTCAGGAGAACCCAAACCCTCAGATTTATGAAGCCATCCCTGACGGCGCAACGGGTGCTACGACTGCCGAAACGGAAGGTTTGCAGGGGGTGACCAATCAGGGCAATAGAACGGCGGATTGGATTGAAACGGGTGGCATTGCCATGGACAGCTCACCGGCACCAGTGGCGCCAACCGGATTAGCTTCGGTTTCTGAAATATCAGTACCTAATTATAATCAGGGAAATGTTATCAAGCAGCTGCTTGGGAAGATGACTTGGGCAGAAATTGCGGTAGAGTTAATCCCATACCTGAATGCAACTACGCCTTCTGATGGGCCAACCGTTGCCAATGCTATTCCAAACCAGACGGTTAATGTTGCGGGTGATGTAACTTTTGCCTTTAACGAAAACACCTTTACGGGGCTGAATCTGAATTATACCGTCACCAAAACGGATGGTTCTGCCTCGCCTTTTGCCTTTAATAGTTCATCGCGATCGTTCGTTTGGGGAGCTTCAGTGCCTAACGGCACCTATAGTCTTAAGGTTACTGCACAAGATAACCTAGGCCGTTCGATTGATACCACGTTCACGGTTACTATTGCAAGAGCTGTTGAGTTACCTAATATTCAGTCGATTATTCGGAAGTATGATCCATCATCGAAAACCGTTTACTATCAACTCAAATCGTCTTATCAAGGTAACGATATTGAGAAGTGGCCGGTTTATCGTTGCAAAAATGCATCTGAGAGTAATTGGCGTTCCGATTGGGCGGCTACGCTTGAGGCTAGTTTGTTTCAGGAATATGCCAGCGGCTACAAGGTCTATGCCTACGCGAACCTGACGGTTTCGGGTCAGGCGACGACGAACACAATCTTTCAGTTTAAGCCTTACCCAGACGCGCCCGATAGCGCCATCTTAGAGTTTCCGTATACGCTACCAAATGCGCAGGACTACGGCACAGAGGTTTATCATTACGAGCCTAGCAATGCGAAGGTAACCGAGTTTTATGCGGGGGCTATTGCTGGTCCTGAAAAATACCTTTCGTGTTATGCTGCTGGTTCTGGCATACTGAAAACCAACCTCGTTGCAACAGGGGATACACCAGTTTATGCAAATGGCCTGAAGGTTATGACCACTTCAGACGGGCCATATCCCAATGCAAACTTGTTTTCGGGTACAAAACCGTATGGGTCTCTATATGGAAACGCGGTCAATGGGTCATACAACCTAAGCATTATTGATGATGCGGGGAATACCTTAACCTACCCAATTGTAAAAACAGATTCGGGGCCCCAAGTGACACTGAAGGCTGCAACATCTGGGGGTGGTAGTGGTGATACCGGATCAGCTATTCCTATCAACACGTCGGTTGATACCTTCAATAAGTCGTTGTTTATCCCATCCATTCAATGGTCAGGTGGTAAGGCAAGGGTCGTACATACGAATAAGCCAGGATCAGGCATCTACCTGATTTCAGGACAGAATGAGATCACAGATCTACCCACAACCTACGATTACTACCCTGGTGATGAAATCGAAATCACTTACATACAGGGGGCAACGAGTTCATCGGACTTCTCATCGTGGGGGCTCAACAAAGCCCAGGTAATTATTCAATTCGGTCAAGCTCCAGCTTAATAAAACTATGCCACTTATTGATAAACCAGCCTGGCTCCAAAAGGACCAGAATAACAAAGGCGAACTGTGGGCACCCAAAGCCCAAACAAACCCGTCTGTTCCTTTTTATACGATACCCGGCGGAAAATTTCTATCGGTTAGCCCGAAAATTAACGGCTACAATCCGTTATCGATGGTTGGCAAAGGTGGTATTACCCACTTTCAGGATACGTCGGCTCCCTCCTCTATCCAACTCAACTGGATACATGCCTCGATCATGGCCAATTCGGGCAAAGGTGTTCAGACTCCCTACGGAACCCACGGATTTACGGAAGCCGACATGCAAACTGTCGTTAATTCGTTTCCAATCACCTCGTTTTCGGCGGATGAAGTAGCCGAGGGCGCTTATGGAATGCCTTTCGATTCTCCTGAAATGTTGTATTTCTATCAGGCACTTTCAGCAAAGTACTCGAACTCTTCGAGTAACCCTAACGGCGTACCTTTTCGGCACCTGGGCACCTATGGTTCGTTCGCCATTGGTCAGGCCAACTATTACGAATATTTCGCTGTTACGGGCGGTTCGCCGGTAATGCCCAACAATGCGATGTTTAAGCAATACCTGCAAACCAAGTCCAAAGCGCGGGAATTGTCAGCTTACCACTTTGCTCATTTCGCACCTTTGGGTATTGGGGCGAATATTAAGAATTACATCGACCGGCCAGACTACTGCCACATCTACTACCTCAAAAAATTTGAGATGGAGGCCCTTTGCTTTGGGTATGGTCGCGTGGGTGGGGTTGGTCCTGGGTTCATTATTTACGTGGACTGGAAGAACATCGAAGGTTTAGGCAACGCGCTACATAATGGCTATAAGCCTTCTCGTAAGGTCGACAGTCCAGATGGTTACGTCCTCAATACAGGTGATCAACATCCCCTTGTTGATTATGACATGCGGGTAGGTATGGGCTTCGTACTAGGTTTCTGCTTAGCGTCGGGTTGGTCGCAATTCAATGTGCCCAATCGATTCGGGACAAACCCACTAATCAAATCGAACGGGCAAACCTGGTCACCAACGACTCCCGGAACCACTTTTCCTGCTTCTCAGCCAGAAGCCGTTTTTGCGGACTACTATTTTGACGAAATGTTCCGGGGCGATGACGCTGGTGTAGAGGCAGGCTACTACTACAAAGAGATGGCCGCTACTGAAGGCGAAAAGTGGAAGTATGTACCGTATCGATTTGAAGGTTCGGAAACGTGGATCAATCCGCAAACGGATGAGGGAGCCGATAATGGTCCAACGACGACAATCTTGGAGCACGCATCAGCTTTTGATGGTCCGTATGCGCGTTTTGCTGGCGCTCGTCGGGGTCGGCCTGATGTGATGGCTCGTACCAAGAACACTACTGGCCACTGGTGGGCATTTGATCCTAGCCTACCTAAGGGCAAGCGGGAAAATATCATTGTGCAGTTGACGCCGGGTAAACAGGTTTCGGCCACGATTCAGGGAGGAGTACTGTCACCTAATACCGAGACGATCTAATGAATCCGTTCAGTTTTTCCGGCCTGCTCAAACTTGTTATCGCCAAGCTGACCCCTATCGCTGGCGATAAGATTATCGCGTCTGAACTTCGAGAAGTACTGAACGCGATAATCAACTCCATAGCGGCCTACCTGACGAAGTTGCAGGCGTTAGTTGATGTGAAGAACCTGAACAGCACGCCGAAAGGCCCCTGGAATGCTTTAACCAATAGCCCTGCATTAACTACCTCAGCCAGTGCAGACGGCGATTATTATGATGTAATCGTTGCAGGAACATCTAGCATCACAGGTACACCAACTGATTTTAAGCCGGGCGATCAAGCCAAGGCAAAGGGTGGGGTCTGGTATCGCATTCCTTCGTACCAGGTTGTTCCGTCAACGCGTGAGCTGTCGAGCCTCAACGTATCCCCTCGCTGGCTGGGTGAAGTAGCCACGTTAGGCGAACAGTCTTACCGAGCCGTAGCCGCTGACCCAATTGTTTGGCTGCCCGAACGCTCAGCCGGATTTCCATTTACGGATAATTCGACAGGCATCTACACAGGCGTACAACTCAGCATCAACACGATGCGACAGTTCATTATTGATCTGCAACTCAATAATACCGATCCCAATAAACTGTACTCTGTGGTCGATATTGCCCGGAACAAGCTGACCGACGGTACACCTGTTTGGCGTATTGGGATCTGGTCATCGGCACTAGATGGCACTGGCCAAGCCTTCGAATGCTGGTTTGTAACAACCGTTTCGCCTGAAGTTGGTGACTCGATTACCCTACATGATCTCACACCAACGACAGGTACGATAACTGGCAAGATTGCGGTCAATTGGTCAAGGCTAACGGATGCCACTAGCTGGTTTGGCATGTGGAATGACCAGGGTTATAAGTTAGTGCCTGAGGTGTTCGGGCGTTTGCCTCGTTGGGGCTACCTGAAGGCCTTGGAGTTCAAGACACTGAAAGACGACTACACCACTTCGAAGCCTTCGTTTTTGGTGGGTCTGGCTGATGGCGCTTTGCCGGGCGCTTACCTGCCGACGATTCAGTACAAGCACTCACGAGGAGACTCAGAGTATGCAGGTAATGGCCAGTACGGTTTTTCTGGGTTTGCGGTATACGAGCAGATGACGACACGCGTCATTATGCAGAAAATCTCGGTAAACATCTTCGGGGCGGCTGATTCGGTCGGTCAGGTTCGGGTGTATCGGAGCAGTCAGGTTTGGAACGGGAATTTTGCACAAGCAGGCTTCAACCTCATTCAGACCTTTAATCTGGGGGCTGGCGATTGGAACGATAACACAAAATTCCTTTCCGTTACGCTGACAAATCCTCTGCTCATTCTGCCTGGCGAATACATCACACTTGTGGCCTTCAAAACAGCGGGTACCCTGATTTCTTACAATAAGTGGTCAACCCAAGCTGGCTCGGCTCCGCTTCGTCACGCATTTCTCTGTACGCTCGATGCTAATCCAGCGTCAGCGACTTGGACGACTACGACTGTCGATTACGGGACGCCTTTGATAATCGAACGGCTTGACGACAGTGCCAACAAGTTTCGGCCTCGCCTGACGGTTCCTAGCAACATCTACGCAATGGTGGGGAAAGAACTCTGTCTGTATTTCGATGCGATGATCTATGCGCCTGATGCGGGACTAAAAAGCCCTGACGGTTGCACAGTAGAGGTGTTTTGCACAAAAGGTCGCTCCGATCAGCGCCGTTGGAGCTTTACGCCCGTTTCGGGTGATGTAGGTACGGCACCTATCACCATTCGGGTGCTCGATCTGGGGGGGAACGTGCTGGAAAAGATTACGAGGAACCTTGTCATAGTGGCCGCTTCGAATCCGGCCACGGCTAAGAATGCAACTTTCCTGGCTGATTCGACAATGCATGTGCCGGTACTGCCTACGACTATACAAGCCAACCTCGCAGCTCTGCCCGGAGTAGTGCCTACATTTCGTGGTTTACGAGGAACGGCTCCGGCAAAAACAGAAGCTCGTGGCGGGTATTCATATATACTCTATGCGACCTACTGGACAGTCTGGTATCGGGCTAATATCTCGGCAGGAAACGTGGTCGAAGGAGACGTCTACCAGGCACCCAACGGCATCCAAATCAAAATCGAAGAGGCTTATGTATCGCTCGGTTTTCTCCGAACCTCTCCGGTTGTTTTCGGCTCTTCGGCTCCTAACTCGGGAATCTGGACAAAGATTTCAGGGACTGGCGACGCTACGCTGACGATTAGTTCGATTGTCAACGCATCACAGAATCCATTCTGGAATCCGGCTACAGGCGCGGTTGATATTGCTTACTGGCGGGGATTGCTAGGCATGGGTTCGACAAAAATACAAGTGGCTCGTTTAAGTCTGGGCATCAATGATTGTAATCAGCCCCTTATGACAGAGGCAATGCACCAAACGAACATTGGCTATATAAAAACGATAGCGAATACATTCCTCGCTGACAATGCCGCCTGTAAAGTCATTGTCGAATTACCTACCTCATCACCTAGTACAGCAGGTGGCTGGGGTGCCACGTTCGGGGCTACCTTCTCGAAAGAAGATTTTCGGCTTAACATTCACAGATTCCGCGAACTGATTCTGTCGAACTTCGACAACGGTGTCTATAACGCTAATGTTGTAGTCGGCGGTGCGGCTCTGGGTGTCGATCGATACTGGGGATACGACCGAACAAACCTTTCCGCAGGCCCTCGCTATGCTGGTATTACTGAGGAGCAGCATACTGATGTAGCGCACCCAACCGTCTTCGGAGGATATCAGCAATGGGCTGATATGGCAACCCCTCAACTCATCGCAGTCTTAAACTAATCCTATGAAAAAGCTACTCATATTCTTGTTGTTGCCCCTTGCGGCACTCGCGCAGGTTCGGCAACCAGTTCCCCCAACTTTGAACTATCGGCAGGGGAATACGAACGAACTTGATGCTATTATTACCCGTTCGGGTATCGTTCTGACGCCCTCTAATTCGCTGACGATTACGGCGGAGATTCGAGCTTCTGAAGTTGGTCTTGTGCTGGCCAGATTGCCGATGAGTATAGGCGATTCGGCAACCGGATCGATCAAAACGATTCTGCCGAATCTCAGCCCTGGCCTATACGTGCTCGGTTGGACGCTCAAGTATGCCGGTGCTCCACCCATTTACTTCGGAGCCGCCAAACTGAATATTGTTCCAACCGGGCAACTTATCGGTATTGCCGACGCGACGGGCATAAACGTTTCGGTTAACCTGGTTAATCAGGTATTGCAATCGAATCTCGATTCAACGCCTTCCACAGCAATAGCAGCTACTTACGCAGAGCAGGCCAGAGCCGCATTTGATGCCATTCAGGGCATGTCGACAGACATTTCCTCGCAGGTCAGTAGTGTCACATTGGCAGCGTCTCAGGCCCAGACCTACAAGAACGCAGCTGCTACATCAGCGGGGCAAGCCTCGGCCTCGGCTACAGCGGCTCAGCAACAGGCTGCATTAGCCCAGACTTACTCGAACAGTACCAACACGTCGGCTACGAGTTCACAAACAGCGCTAACGGCTGCTCAACTGGCCTATGCCAACTCGTTAACAGCGTTATCAGCAGCGCAGACAGCAGCAACCAATTCGGCTACCTCGTTGACGGGCGCACAGCTAGCCTACGCGAACTCGCTTACCGCATTATCAGCGGCTCAGGCATCGGCCAACAATTCGGCAACGTCGGCCACGAATAGTCAGATAGCCCTCACGGCTGCTCAGTTGGCGTATACAAATAGTCAAACGGCACTAGCTGGAGCACAAACGGCCTATGCGAACTCGCTGACTGCCTTATCGGCGGCACAATTGGCCGCGACAAATAGCCAAACGGCTCTGACAGCTACCACGTCGGCCATGCAATCGGCTACCCTGGCCAATGCGAATAGTCAGACAGCCCTCACGGCTGCTCAGCTAGCCGCTACGAATAGTCAGACTGCCCTAACAGGGGCACAAACGGCTCTGGCGAATAGTCAAACCGCATTAGCCGGGGCACAACTGGCCTACACGAATTCCCTAACAGCCCTTTCGTCGGCTCAGACGTCAGCAACAAATAGCCAAACGGCGATGACAGCGGCTCAATTAGCTCTGACCAACAGTCAGACAGCATTGGCGGGGGCACAGCTTGCTTACACCAATTCGAGTACGGCTTTGTCTGGGGCTCAGTTAGCTTACAGTAACTCCTTGACTGCGTTATCAGCAGCCCAAACAGCAGCAACGAACAGTCAAACCGCAGCCACAGCAGCGATTACGGCGGCTCTGAACTGTACGGTCAATTTGGGCAATATCGCGACGACGGCAACGATTTCGCTGTCAGCCTGTAGCAACACCTTCGCCTATGGCACGCTAACAGGCAATACGACGCTAACGATTTCTGGCAACGCGCCGGGTAAGAGTTTGTACTTGGAACTCATACAGGGCGGGGCGGGCTCGTTTACCGCTACGTTTCCCTCGACAGTGCGATTTCCGGGAGCCGCTACAATCGACTGGAATACGACAGCAGGTTTGTATAACACGTTTTCGCTCGTTGGTCGGCCTAGTCAGGGCGGCTACGATATGACGGGATTCTACACGAAAAACTAAGATGAAAAAGCTACTAATCTTATTGTTTTTACCCCTTTCGCTATTCGCACAAGTGACGGTTAGGGGGGCTATGTCGCTGTTTACGCCCTCGTTAAACCTCGATTTTACCAAAGGCGTCATGCCTTCGGGGTTGACGTTTACGCGTAACAGTGTAGGCACCTATTTTGATGCAAGCGGGGTGATGCAGACGGCGACGGCGAATACGCCACGCTTTGATTACGACCCGGTTTCGTTGGCAATTAAGGGCTTACTTATTGAAGAAAGTAGGACTAATATACTTATCCGTAGTGCGGAACTCGATAATAGTGCAGTTTGGGGAAGATCAACGGCGGTACTAGTTACGCCGAATGCAATAAACGGGCCTGACGGTACTTTAAGTGCAGATAAGATAATTCAGACCACTATAAATGGGCGTCATACCATTGTATATCCTTCCATAACTCTAGCAGCAAGTACATCATATGTCGCAAGTATATATGTAAAGGCAGGAGAAATAAATAGGTTCTGCATGTTGGCCGATAACGGTGGTATAACTCCCTCAGCTTACTACAATACTACCTTTAATCTGACCAATGGAACAATATCTGCCGGTTCTACTGCCTTATCTTCAATTGTATCCGTTGGTAATGGGTGGTATAGATGTAGCATTGGCTTTAACTCTAATACGACTACTACTGGTTTTCAGATGAGTTACATTGTCGGCGATGGGACAGGCAATGTAACGGGTGATGGAGTTTCAGGACTATACCTCTGGGGGGCGCAGCTAGAAGCTGGAGCTTTTATAACTTCCTATATTCCAACTTTAGGCGCGGCTGTTCTACGTTCGGCTGATGTGTGTACACTACCTATAGGGTCTTGGTTTAACCAGCAGCAATCTAGTTGGTATGCTGAGTTTATGGGTGGCCGAACTAGTAACCAGGATGGTTACGGGAGAACCATAGGGGTAGTTGGTAGTAATGCGGAATTTGTATCCTCAAACGCCCCGGCTGGTAATAATATCACACTGTATCCGGGTACAGGCGGAAATGCTAGAAGTGTTAACATACCTACAACAATAGGAACGGTATTCACTTCATTTGTCAAGGCCGCATGTTCTTACGATAACACAACATTATTAGCATTTGTGACATCAAGGGGTATAAGTGCTAGTGGCGGATTAGGTGTAGCATATCCAACTATAAGTAGTTTAAGTATAGGAAGTCAGTCCTTTAATAATAATGTACTCAACGGCTACATACGTCGAATTACGTACTATCCCCGTCTAATACCAAATTCTTATCTCCAAGCTCTTACTAACTAATATGCAACTCGAACTTAACAGCGCGGAAAAGCTACGCGCGAATTGGAAGTACTTAACGCCCGAACAGATACAACAGCTTATCACCGATGGCATTGTGTCGGTTGCGATTCAGGCCGCTATCAATGCGAACGCCGATTGGCGGGTGTATACCGGGCGGGTAGATGTAGCCAGTTATTACCGGGCCTACGGCGAAAATATAGCGCCAAAAAAGGACTATACCACTGTCTTTTTAGACGCCCAGGAAACGCAAAATGTGGCTCTGTTCATCCTGCAAAGTAAGCCCGAAGTGTACGCGGCATTCTTGGCAGCAAACGACGGTGTGGCATTGGAGATTTTACCGCCTTACGTGCCAGAACCTGAAACCCCACCCAGCAATGAAGAGCCTGCTTAACTTCCTATTACTGGCGATTTCGCTAGTGTTATTTTCGGTGTTCTTCCTGATCGGCATGGCCTTCACCATCGGCTATAGTATTCGGCTCCGATCCTTCCGCAAAATGGTTGGTTACTGGTCAAATTCGGCACTGAGCATGGCACTGGTGATTGATTTACTGGGTAACGTGGTCTGTCGTGATTTTCTGAATTGGGCAATGATCAAGGGGGCTGACTGCTACGAATTCGGCAATTATAAAGAGACGATCAGTAGCGTCTTAGGCAAAAACAAAGCCCTGGGAACGCTTACTGATGCCGGTCGAGGCCTGGCTAATTTTCTTAACTGGTTGCAACCGAATCATGTCGAACTAGCTGCTGGTACTATCCTTAAAATTGACGAGTAACTATGGAACAAACGCCAAAACTCCTAGAATTCACCCGCCAAACAACCGCACACTTAGGCGCGGCAAAGGTCGGGCTGGAAGCGCTGGCCGGTGTCAGCATCACCGGCTCAGGGATCAGCGCTGCGGCAACTTATTACGGGGGCGGAAAAATTGAATTGCTTATACCGATCATTGGCTCCATGCTTGGCGGAATAAGTTTGCTGGTAAGGGCCTTGATCACCTATTACCTCAATGTGTCAGTGATCAGTAATCCCCTGAATAGCACGATTGAAGCCGTTTCCCAAACCACAACTATTTCTGAACCTGCTACTGCTTAATTTTTATGTTCCTGTTTTTGCTTCTTCAGCACGTTGCCGACCCGACCAAACCCTCAGCCGTGGCTATTTCGTCCAGTCCAGATTACATCATGCCGATGCTAGTCGGTATTCTGTCGGCTGCTGGAGGCTATCTGTTCAAAACGGTCATCGAACGTCCTAATCAAAAAGTCGAGCAATTCGAAGAGGCAAAATATAGGGGACTTCAGGAGGGGTTAGAGGCCAAACATCGAGCCCTCGAAAACAGCCTCAATGAATTCAAGTCGACTAACCAGTCGAATCTACGGGACTGGCAACACTGGCGAGAGCATCAATCAGAACGGACCACGAAACTGGAGTTGCAGGTAGAAAACATCACCAAGCAGCTGAGCGAGAAAATTGAACGCCTGGAAGATGGCGTCTCCGAAACCAAAGAGATTACCCAGGACATCCGGGAACAGTTGGCTGGCCTGAAAGTGCAACTCTCTGAAACGATAGGCAAATGGACAAAATAAAAGAGTATCTCAAAACGCACGGGCTTAGCCTGGGCTTCATGATCCTGGTGCTGGTAGCACTCGGCTTCGTCATTTCGGGTGCCATCAAACAGTTCAGGAGCAAAACGGTCTACGTGCTGCCTGATCCATCGCAGCCCGATTCGGTATTCTCCCAACCCGCTAAAACGGAGCAGTCCGCTCAGGCGCGTTGGGATTCACTTTCTAAAATTCAACCCAGATGAACACTAGAAAACTCATTGTCATCATTCTGTCGATTCTTTCGATCATGGTTTGGGCGGGTGTGCTAACCCAGGCGCAACCGTTGCCCGTTGTGCAGGACTGTTGTCAGCAGGCGATTTCCTACAAACACGATTTAGATGCGCTGACCAGCAAGTATCAGCAGACGGTAAACCTGTTGGAGCAAACCCGATCGGCTGGCAACGATCTGATTCGAGAAAAAGAATCGCGCATTCAGGCTGTTCAGAATGAGGCCAATTCGAAGCTAACCGTCGCTAGTACTAAAGAAAAAGTGATAGCATCATCGCTGACGCTGGCCACTACGCGACTGGATCTGGTCCGCTCTGAACTCGAAAACGTGCTGATGTTACCCTGGTTTGGCAACTGGGGAAAAAAGAAGGTGGCTCGGAAAATTCTTAAACAGATTACGAGCAACTAAAAAGGCCACCTGCAGCTGCAAGTGACCTTTCCACCATGTACCAAATGTTCAGTGTTTCTGATCTCTTATTACCAATACCATGCCAAATCCAATTAGTGTTACGTCCTTAATCCCCAAAGTCGTCGAAGTGGCCAAGCGATTCGTCGGCGAAAAAGAAGTAGGCAACAATGCCGGTTTCGCCGATCCTGCTTTTCAAATCGAAATGCAAAAATCTGGCTTTATGCGCGGCATGAGCTGGTGCGCCTTCTTCGTTGAAACGGTGTTTCGGGTAGCCCTGCAGGAAGAAAATCGGCTGAAACTTTGGGATAACCTAGAGCCTTTATTTTCACCGGGGGCCGTAGACACGCTGAATCGTTTTCAGAAAAAAGGCTACGATGTTCACCAGGTACCCAAAGTTGGCGATCTGGTCATTTGGCGGCATGGTGCTGGGCCTAACGGCCATATCGGTGTTGTCGTCGGAATTGGAATAGGTAAAACCTTTATAACGGTCGAGGGCAATACTACCGTAAGCGGGAAAGGAATTGTCCGGGAAGGAGATGGAGTTTGTTTGAAAAACCGTCAATATGGTATTCCTGTAACGAATAAGGTCGGGTCATTCAACCTGTTGGGCTTTGTTTCGCCAGTCAATTGAATAGGTATTGAGTAAAATAAATAAAAACGCCCGGTCGATTGAGCAGGGCGTTTTTATTTGCTATAAGATTGGTTTAGCCTTTTGTTCGCTTGTGACCAATTAGAATGGATACCGCATCTAAAGGCATGCGGGAATCATACAAGGGTTGAATCTTAAGGCCAATTTTGGTAAGTGCCCCCAATAAATATATAGCTCTGTCAGGCGCCTTTTCTTTTGAGTGAAATATTACAAATACTCCTACTTTATTTGAGGTGGTTACCGCATCCCCATTATTCGTCGGCCAATTCGCCTGTTTTAATACAGATGTGATTTCTTTTGAAAATGCAAAAGCTTCCTCATCACCTGCTTCAGCAATCAGATCAGTTTTGATTGTGGGTTCGGCTGACAGCTGTAGTAAACTTAATAGTTCTTCTTTCTGCTTATCTGATAGCATTCTAGGCTTCTCTTTCTCTCTGTCTTCTTCAATTTTTTTATTGAGTTCATATTCGGCTTTATCTCTCCTGATATTTGATTCGTTAAGTTTTATTGCCAGTTCAGCCTGTTTGTTTTTAGCCTCTGTAGCTACAACATTGGCGGATGCTGATTCAGCTTTCGCTGATTCAGCATTTTGATTCGCTATGGCGGCTTTTGCATTAGCCTCCGCAATTTTTTGATTAGCAATTTTCTCTTTAACCTCACTTAACTTGTTTCCATAATAAAAGGTCGCAATGGTTATACCAGCAGCTAATAGGACCGAAATGATATTTACAATACCCAAATTGTTAGTAAGTGATTCATATTTGGCTGACTCTGCAGCAAGTTGTGCTAATTCTTCTGGCGTCATTGTAAGAGGATTAAGGATTAGAATGCAATTAACCGCTATATCCAATCTCAAATTAAGACTTCAAATCGATTTGAGTTAACGGTAGTAAAAACGCCCATCCTGCTAGGAATGGGCGTTTTTTATTCAATAACTATCATCGTCTCCGGATCAATCGTCACTTCCCGATCAAAATCCGCCATTGCTTCATCACTACTCACATACTCTGGCCAGCCAGTTCGATTATTATACTGCTCAACAGATTCCCGTTTCGCGTACTGGGGTTTGATTTCGGTATAGCCTAATCCTTCATTTCGGATTACGTAGAAAGCGCCTGATTTGCCGACGAAGGCTGTGTATTGTTTTGCCATATAAAATTGAACCAATACTTCCCTTTTGAATGAAACGTTCGGTGCTATACTATTCCAAGAATTTCACAAATTACTAACAGCGTATTGATTTAATTATAAGGGAGTTATATTGTTTTGTCATTTGTCTGATGCTATGCATTCGTAGTATATTATTGTGATTACATATTTGATGCAGTAGTTTTGGAGCATGGTTATGCCAAAAAGAAGGCGTAACCAGAAGTTAGACTGGTTACGCCGGGTTGCTGAGGTAGTTGGACTACTGACCAGCTTGGAGGTAGCCACTCAGGGAGGAATCGATTTGGTCGTCAGAATCCTTGAGTTGCTCCACTTCTAACAAGCGCCTGGTACCTTTTGGTACTGGGCGTTTTGTTTTTAATTACGGCCCAAAGTTCAGGAGCATTATTGGAATATGCAAGATGAGCACTAGTTAAAATAGCAGTACCAATATTAGCAGTACTTAAAAAGGCAAATCATCTTCATTAGATGCTTCCTGATTAGATATCGGTTCAGGTTTAGCTCGTACTGGTTTACTAGGAACTGGAGCACCAGCGGGCACCGGATACAGCAGGTAATCATCGTATTTACTCCGTTTCAAAAAGGTCGGCCGATAATTCAGCAAATCCTTCTCCCGAACCTTATAGTCCCGTTGCAATCGCGGATCAGAAAAACCCTTATTTAGAAGAATGTAGACGGCTCCTCCCCTACCGAGTAAGACAATATGTTGTTTGGCCGTGGCTATTGTTACGCCTTAGGATAAATTATTTAAAACCTCAAAGCCATCTCTGTTGCATGCCAGAATTAAAAGCCGTTGCAACAGAATTGCAACGGCAATAAAAAATCCTTGCAAATATTTGAAAATCAAACACTTACAAGGATTAAAGCAGAGAGCGAGGGATTCGAACCCCCGGTACCCTTGCGAGTACTTCTGATTTCGAATCAGACCCATTCGACCACTCTGGCAGCTCTCTATTTGGTCGCCCAACGAATCGGAGTGCAAATATGTAGGATTGATTGTAAAAACGCAATATATAAGCCGCAAAAAAATTACCTATTCGCTCATTTCGCCACTAATCGGTTCAGCCAGAAGGGTTCGTAAACGGATTGACGCAGCTAGTCCACGGTCACTTTCGCGACCGAGTAACACCATAAGCTTAGTAATCGCGGCTTCGGTCGTAATATCAGCGCCACTGACCACGCCAATTTGCAGAAGTTGCTTGCTGGTTTGGTACTGCCCTTGTGTAACACGCCCACCTTCGCATTGCGACACATTAAAGACCAATACTCCCCGATCAATCGCTTCTCTGAGGGTATCCAAAAACCAGCTATCGGTAGGAGCATTACCTGCCCCGAAGGTTTCAAGTACTATTCCGCGCAAGTTTGGGATGTTCACAATCGATTCAACGACCGCCTGTGTAATGCCTGGAAAGAGCTTCAGAATCGTTACGTTCGAATCCAGTGCAGTTCTTATGGTAAGCGACTGGTCGGGCTGGTAAGCACGGATGAATGGGCGATTATAGTCAATACGAACGCCAGCTGTAGCCAGGTGAGGGTAATTTTCCGAGGCAAAGGCGTTAAATTGAACACTTTCCCGCTTTGTGGATCGATTACCACGTAGCAGCAGGGAGTTAAAATATACACACACCTCCGATACAACCGGGAAATGATTCCCGTCAGCATCCGTATCAATGGCGGCAGCAATTTCGAGGGCCGTAATGAAATTTTCGCGGGCATCGCTTCGGGCTACCCCAATTGGCAGTTGGGCACCCGTTAAAATAACGGGTTTGTTAAGACCAACCAGCATATAACTCAACGCCGATGCCGTATAGGCCATCGTATCGGTACCATGTAGAATCACAAAGCTCGTGTACAGATCATAGTTTGCCTGAATAATACGCGCCAATTCAACCCATACATCGGGCTTCATATTCGACGAGTCAATAATCTCGGGCAGGGTCAACAGCGTTATATCAAAGTCAAGCCGATTGAGTTCAGGTAAACGGTCAAGTACTCGCTCAAAATCGAATGGAACAAGCTGGCTGGCTTTTGTATCATAAACCATCCCAAATGTACCGCCAGTATAAATGACCAATACAGACGAACAGGAGCTTTTGACCGAGGTTGGATTAATGTGAATGGTTCTATAATTCATGCGCAAAACTGGATAATCGAAGGTTGCTCCTACTGGAACTGGAGTAATTGTGGTTTCATTTTAAGGTATGCCTTACTAATTGCCAGGAAGCAAATTGGCATATAAAGCAGGCAATAACGATAGGGCATTAGCGGTTGTATGCCGGGCAACATCATCAATGTGTACTTGCTTGAGGTTGGCAATTCGCTGGGCAATGAGTCGAATGTAAGCAGGTTCGTTGCGTTTTCCGCGATGGGGAACAGGAGCCAGATAAGGCGCGTCGGTTTCCAGAACGAGGTGTTCTAAACTAATATGAGGAAGCACCTTATCGAGTCCTCCATTTTTGAAGGTAGCTACTCCCCCAATGCCTAGCTTAAAGCCTAACTCAATGGCCCGGTTGGCTTCATCAAGGGTACCAACAAAGCAGTGAAAAATACCCGTCAAGTTTGGAAAGGCTAACTTTTCAATCAAATCGGCGGCTTCGGTAAAGGCGTTCCGTTCATGTCCAGATCGGGTATGCATCGAAACCGGCAAGTTCTGTTCGGAAGCCCAGCGCAATTGGGTTTCGAACGCCACAAACTGCTGATCTACGTAGGTCATGTCCCAGTAGAAGTCCAGCCCAATTTCGCCAACGGCCATAAAGGCCGTTTTATTCAGCTGCTCATTAACAACGGCAAGCTCCTGCTCGAACGTATCATTCACGTAAGCCGGGTGCAAACCCATCATGGGCAAACAACGATCGGGGTATTGGCCAGCAAGGTCCATCATACCAGGTATTGTTTCAGTAGCACAGTTTGGCATCCAGATTTGGCTAATCTGTTGCATCTCGGCCCGCTCAAGCATCTCTTTTTGCTCGTTAGCAAACTGCTGATCATAAATATGAGCGTGGGTATCAATTAAAATCATTGGAAGTAAGTTGTCAGCTGATAGTCAAGAGGCACAAGTTTGAGGATACGCATCCCCTAACGATTCTTGGCAATCAGCTAATTATAGGTTCGTCCTTTCCACTCAATCGTCGTGGGTAACAGGTAGAAGACGACCGATATTGGCCCGACGATGAGTTGGTAAATTTCAAAAAGCAACGCATACGGCCACAACTTGGTTTGCTTTAGGCGACTTAATCCAAACGAAAGTACCGTCGTTTGGATGAACAATTTGACCAGATACAGGCCTAAAGCCAACACGGGGGCCACAAAAGCCAGCCCGACTAACAGTGGAGCGACCAGGTATTGCAGGTATAACAGGCTAACCATCCAGATTGGTAAACTAGTTGCACCCCGCATCCATCGTTTACGCTGCTGCAGGAGAGCTGAAATAGTCTCAACAGGCTTAGTATGAGCCAAAACCCGCTCATCCAGTAAATTTCGGAATCCATAGCCTTGCCGAATGATGGCCTGAAAGAGCGCGTAATCTTCCGTTACCGAGAATGGTATCGACTCATATCCTCCAACGGCATCGTACGCTTGCCGACTCACGGCCATATTGTTGCCCATTGCCGTAATGGGAATCCCCACACTACTCACTAAATGGGTCAGCGTCAAATTATAGAGCCAGTCGATTTTTTGCAGTTTATGAAATAGTCGTGGGCCTTCGGGTAAGGTAACGCCAGTAACGACGCCTACATTTCCGTTAAACTGTCGGCTCATTTCGGCAAGCCAGCTCGGGGGAACCTGCGTGTCAGCATCGGTAAAAAACAAGATTTCTCCCTGTGTCTGGCGCACCAACTGAGCTAACACATTCGCCTTTCCCGCTAATCCAGGAACGGTTTGTGTAATAGAGATTAAGCGAAAATCAGGCTGATTGTCAGTAAAGAGTATCACGCGTTCGGCCGTTTGATCGGTAGATTGATCATCGCCAATCAACACCTCAACGGTACCGGGCCTAAACTTAAGTTGATCAATCGCCGAAAGACACTCCTGAATCGTTACCTCTTCATTACGAGCGGCAATCAGGATACTACTTGACGGTCGATTTGATACTGGCTGGCTAATATCCAGCATAAACAGGTTGGGGAACAGCCCGGAACGAATAGCCTCGTTCCGAAAAATGAGCCAGCATTCGGGGCAACACTTTTCGCATAGTAGGCCAGGCCTTCAGGCTATCATGAAACACCACAATAGAACCGGGTTTGGTGTATTGAATTGTTTTTTTTAAGCATACCTCAGCAGGCAGATTACGGTCGAAATCACCCGTAAGGACATCCCACATAACGATGGAATAATTTTCCATAACCTGAGCGGCCTGCGTCTTTTTAATACGCCCGTAGGGTGGGCGAAATAGCGACGTTTCAACCCCTAAGTGCTCCTGGCATTTTTGGATATTTTCCAGATAAACCGAGTCATCTGTTTTCCACCCATTCAGATGGTTAAACGTATGATTGCCGACCATATGCCCCGCTTCAAGTACTTTGTAAAGCATATCCCGGTGCTTACGAACGTTGTCGCCGATGCAGAAAAACGTTGCCTGAGCCGAGAATTTATCCAATTGCCCCAGCACAAACTCTGTGACCTCTGGAATAGGTCCATCGTCGAACGTCAGATAGATTGTCGGTTCGGCTTCGTCTTCAATCTTCCACCAGCATTCAGGATAGACAGTTCGAAGTAGAAAGTTTGACTTATGCAGAAAAAAAGACAAAATAGTTTACGGTTTATAGTTTACGGTCTACAGTTAGTGGATTCATGACGAACCGTAAACTATAAACCAAACCAGTTCAACTTAACTTGCGGTCTTTCCAGACATACCCTTTTCCCTGGGCAGCTAACCCGAAGAAAATAACGTACAATGGGTAAATCAATTGCGTCAGCGGAATAACCCTGACTGATATTTTTTTTTGTAAAAAAACAAGAATCTGTCGTAAAAACAAAAACTCAGGTACTGCTTTTAATCCTACAACTACAAGAGCCGTATTTCCGTTTAAAAATCCAGCTAACCAGCCCACTATGGCTACCACAGGAACGCTATTACTTAGAAAAACGAAAATGGCCAGCAACGAAGGCAGATAACTCTCGTAGGCACGCCATTTGCTCGCCCATCGTTTCCGCTGATTATAAAATGCCCGCAACGACCGGTGGGGTTGTGTGCGAACAATAGCCTCTTCACTTTTCAAAAACCGAACGCCATCCGGATAGCGGGCAGCAATCTTATGCATCAGAAACTCATCATCGCCGGAGGCCAGATGATCAACACCTGCAAAACCACCTACTTCGGTAAATATTTCCTTTACGTAACACAGATTGGCTCCGTTGCACATGGTCGGAAAACCCAGCGATAGGGTGCAGGCTCCGGTTCCAATTAGGCTCGAAAACTCTACGGTTTGTAAGGAGTCAAAAATGCCTTGTTCGGTTGTAAAGGTTACCGGTCCCGAAATCAATCGAGCGCCAGTTTGCTGATAAAAAGAGGCTATTGCCTTCAACCAATTAGGACCAACCCGGCAATCGCCATCTGTTGTAACAATCAGATCACCTGCCGCCAGCCTGATACTTTGCGTAATGGCTCGTTTTTTGGGAGATGCCGTTTTCTCATTGGCTAAAGCAAGTGGCCGCAGAGTAAAAGAGGCTCGCTGAGCATATTGCTGGACAATTGAGAGTGTCGCATCGGTCGATGAATCATCAGCAACAATCACCTCAAAGTGCCGGTATGATTGCCAGTTAAGATCGGCAAGCAGATTTTCAATATGCTTCGCTTCGTTACGAACTGGAATGACGACAGTTATAAAAGGCAGCGTTGTGGCGTCTGTTTCTATAGGTTGAGGTAGAACACTCGGAATTCGTAACCAGGCAACCCATAGCGTAAGCGTAAATAACGCATAGAGTAGACTAACTGTAAGTAAAAAGAATGTCATTAACGTTACCTATGTAATGGATAATGTACAATGCATAATTACCGATAGCCAGCATTATCCATTATTCATTGTAAATTATCCATTGTTCATTGATTTCCGTACCGGCTAATTTTCAGTTTCCACACCCAGATCAAGCCCACTAATACGGGCGTCAGAATATTTACCAACCAGAGTGCTAGCGTTGCTGTGAGTAATACAGGGGCTGTTACCACACCACTTGCTTGTCCGAAGGGAGAAAAAACCCATAATGCAGCAGCTTCCCGAACACCCAAATCACTCAGTAAATTAAAGGCAGGCGTAACTGTTTTCACCAGAAATACCAATCCAATGCCTGAAGCAGCTACGGGGATGGGTAATACAATGCCCACCAGTTGCAAGGCGCAGTAAAACTGCATCGAAAAAATGACATATCGCAAGGAGGCCATGCCTAGGGCTAATCCAATCTCGGCGTTTGTGTATAGGCCAGCCACCTTCCAATAGGTCGCAAAGCGCGCTAACGAACGTCGCGACGAAAGCCATTGAACCAGTCGGCGACGCACTAATCCAAAACCGACCCCGCCGAACGATAGTATACTCAGGCCAATGAGTAAGCTTTTTCCCGATGGCGTATTTCGTTCAGGTACGATTTCCAGATGTTGCGCCCAGGCTAGTGTTCCGAATACCAGGGCTACGTAAAATTGCATCCCCCCAGATACCAATGACGCCCCGATTGCCTCGGCCCGATGGGTACGCACGGATAATACACGTCCAGCCGTATCGCCTAATTGTGCGGGCAAGGCAAAGCCTAAAGAAACACCCGTCAGGACTCCCTGATAAGCCTGCCAAAAGGACGTTTTTTCAACGCGGTGGAGCAAAATCTGCCATTTGATCGCTTCAAATCCCCAGTTTATAGGCGTCAAAAAGAGTAACCCGAGCACCCATTGTTCGGGATGGCCAACCGTTCGGAATTGCGTTTTTACTAGTTCCCAATTGAAGGGTTGCTGCCGAACAACATGAGCGATGTAGGCCAGTAGCCCCGAAAAAACGACAACTTTAGCCCAAAAGACGATTTTTTTATTCGGTTTCAGCGACAATACGTAGGAGAACACGTTACTTTGTACAAGAGCCCAACGCCCAGTTCATGATTACAGCACCGATTTCATCTACCCTTACCAAAGAAAAAATTATTCTCGGTGTCGATCCAGGAACCCAAGTTGCTGGTTACGGCATCATTTCGGTAAAAGCGGGCGTCATGCACATGATGCAGTATGGCGTGGTTCAATTGACCAAATATAGTACATACCAGTTGAAGCTTCAGAAACTGTACGAAACCATTCTCCGGTTGGTCGACGAATACCACCCCGACGAGATGGCCATTGAAGATCCATTTTTCGGGAAAAATGTGCAGGCTATGCTTAAACTTGGGCGAGCACAGGGCGTTGTGATGGCCGCTGCCTTGTCCCGCAATATCCCAATTGTTGAGTATGCTCCCCGCCGAATTAAGCAGTCGGTAACGGGTAATGGAAATGCCTCTAAAGATCAGGTATCACAAATGGTCAGTCATTTGCTGAAAGAAAACCTGGACCCTCAATTCTTCGACGCTACTGATGCACTGGCCATTGCCATTTGCCATCATTTTCACGAAAATGCTTTGCCTGTGGCTCCCGGTAAAAAAACGAAAAAAGGTGCCTGGGGTGCCTTCGTCAGCGAGAATTCAGAGCGCATATTGTAAATACCTAAAAATATATTGTGTTATTTATAGACAAAATATAATCTCATAAAATACATATTTATGGAAACGACTTTCACTATTCGTAAAGACGAGTTAGATAGCGAGTTTTTGGACTCAATTAAGAGACTCTTTAAAAATGCCCGTGAATTGCAAATTACAATCACTTCTACAACTGATTTCAATTTAACTCAACCCGAAACAGCTGCAGAATATATCACGCGCGTGGAAAATGCAGCCCAAAATCTCGAAGCTGGACGCAATCGGGTCGTCATGACAGACGAGCAGTTTGATGATTTCTCACTCAATTTACTTAAATGAGAAATATTGGCAGTAATGTGTTGAGTAAAAATAAACCATCCGACTTCTGCCAGACCCATTTTAACTAGCCCGATGAGAAACATTATTTTTGAACAAGACCCGTTTGATGATTATGCAGACTGGGCGATTTACAATAAATCTATTTTTAAGCGCATATATTAAATTATTCGTGATATTCGACGCCATCCATTTGAAGGGATTGGTAAACCAGAACCACTAAAAGGAAATCTATCTGGTTGGTGGTCTCGAAGAATTACAGATGAGCATAGGCTTATCTACAAAATCGATCAAAACGGAGATATTTTAATTAGTTCGGTTAAAGGCCATTATGGCGATAAGTAATTTGATCGTAAATCTCTCTCGCTAAAAATACCTCATTATTCCATCTATTCACCGACACATTTTGCCTGCTGGCCACAATTCTGGCTACAGACCAACCGAGTTAGCCGATTGAGGAGTAATTTCCCTGCATGAATAATCGGCTTTCGACCATCGCCATTCATGTCCTTGGTTGCCTCACCTTTCTGGCCTTACCCTATATTTTTGCGTCGAATGGATTGGCGAAGCTGGCCGAACTCCCTCGAAATCCGCATGAGCAACGCAACCTGGTTTCGTATGTACTAACGATTGCTTTTTTCTATGCGAACTACTACATCCTGATTCCAAAGCTGTTTTTTCACCGAAGCTATGTTCTCTACGCATTAGCTTCATTAGGCTGCTTTTTGTTGATTGAAAGTGCGCTTGTCGTGATCAACAAACAAGGATTGGGTTCATCTGTCCGACAACCAGAACCTCCTCCTGGCGAACGTATGGAACGCCGACCTCCCCCACCCTTCCCTCATGGTGATCGCCCCCCTTTCCCGCCAGAGGGGTTTCCAAATCCAGGTCCTGAACGATCCAATTTACCTTCGGAGCTTAGTCAGACGTTTTTTCTGACGTTGGTTGGCTTTCTGCTGGCGCTGGCTATCCGCGTGAATAATCGATGGCGGGAAACCGAACAGGAAAAAATTCAGACCGAACTTTCTTACCTCAAAGCGCAGATTAACCCCCACTTTCTGTTCAATACGCTCAACAGCATTTATTCGTTGGCCATTGTCGAATCGCCCCCAACGGCCGATGCCATTGTTAAACTATCTTCGTTTTTACGATACGTGATTCAAGAATCCCAGAAAAATCTGGTTTCACTCCGAAACGAGCTAGATTATATTGATCAATATATTGCCCTCCAAAAGCTGCGGCTAGGCGATACTGCACAGATTAATTTTACAATTGAAGGTCATGCCAATGATAAGCAGATTGTGCCCCTGCTCCTGATTTCGTTCATCGAAAACGCATTCAAATACGGTGTCAGTCCGGAAGAGCCATCAACTATTGACATTTCGATTTTCCTTAAAGGCGACGAACTTCATTGTTTCGTAGCCAATAAGAAAGTACGTGTTTTTCAGCCAACGGCGGTTGCTAGTGGCATTGGGCTGGCCAATACGCAGGCTCGTTTACAAATCCTCTACCCCGAGCGACATCACCTGATTATCAATGACAAACCGGACCGTTTTACAATCGATTTATCCATTACCCTCTCATGATACGTGCCATTGCCCTGGACGACGAACCGCCCGCTTTACGGGTGCTCACCCACTTCTGCCAGCAAGTAGACTTTATCGATCTGCAAAAAACCTTTACGCGTACCAATGAAGCCTTGCGGTATATCGAGCAATTTCCCGTCGATCTACTGTTTCTAGACATCAACATGCCGTCGATGTCGGGCATTGACTTTTACAAGACTATTGGTTCGGCTTCGGGAGATCGGTCGTCACTCACTATACCGGCCAATCGCATGGTTATTTTCACTACGGCCTACGCGGAATATGCTGTAGAAGGCTTCACACTGAATGCGATCGATTATCTGTTAAAGCCCTTTACGTTCGAACGTTTTTTACAGGCCACGAATAAAGCCGCTGATTTCTACCGCTGGCAGCAACATTCCGATAAGGTCAACGAAGCCTACATTTACGTCCGGGCCGATTACACCCTACACAAGATTTTACTGGCCGATATTTTATTCATTGAAGGTTTAGACGATTATTTAAAAATCCACTTTCAATCCGAAAAGGGTGCCACGAACAGACCTATTGTTGCTCGAATGACCATGAAAGCGATGCTGGAACGGCTCCCCAGCGATCGGTTCAGCCGGGTTCATCGTTCCTATATCGTTCCCTTACAACGCATAGAAGCTGTGCGAAATAAAACTATTTTACTGGAAGGCCGGGAGATTCCGATTGGTGCCAGCTATGAAACCGACTTACTAAACCGGCTCGGACAATAAACCTTTTGTTTACCGACACAAATGGACTGTTTACCGCAAACCCCACGAACAGAGCAACATTAAAGAGAATCGCTGCGTACTAGCTGGTATAAATCAACTTCCTATTTAATCCTACAGTATGGAACGCAAAGAGTTTTTGAAACGTGGTTTTGGTAGTTTATTAGGCATCGCTGCCGTTGCACCGCTTGTTGGAAGCTGCTCATCCTCAACCATTGATCCGGCGTCGACCACAACAACGAGTTCGAGTACCAGCACATCAACAGGCTCGACCAATGGGAGTTCATCAAGCAATTGTAGCGTTACACCTACCGAAACCGAAGGGCCTTTCCCCACTAAAGTTCCTGCTAATTTCGTCCGAAAAGATATCACGGATGGGCGAACAGGCGTAGCGTTTACCATGAATATCACGATCAAAAACGCGAATAATAGCTGTGCTGCTTTGGCTGGCGCGCTAGTTGACGTCTGGCATTGCGATAAAGACGGCTATTATTCGGAATACGGTGGAACGGGGATGCAAAGCGTTAATTTTACGACTGTCGACTTCCTGCGTGGCCGACAAACAACCGATAGCAATGGGTTAGTCTCGTTCACGTCTATTTTCCCAGGATGGTATGCGGGTCGGGCTCCGCACGTTCACGTACATATTTATAACTCAGCCGGAAAGTCGTTGCTCGTGACACAGATTGCGTTCCCCTACGACATTACAACCATTGTTTATACAACCGCTCAGTCATATGGGTACACGAAAGGCGTTCAGGATACCAAGAACGAATCGGACAACGTATTTTCGGATGGCTTTACAACCGAATTAGCGACCGTTTCGGGAAGTATATCGGGTGGGTATACACTTACCCATACGATTGTAGTAAGCGCTTAAATGATCTACGAATTGCGCGGTACGACACACACTCTTATATCATAAAATGTTTTTTGACAGGATTAACAGGATTTCCAGGATTTATTTTGTCAATAACTCAGCAAATCCTGTTAATCCTGTCAAAAAAAGAACTTGTCTTACAATTCACTTTTATGAGTAAAGGGATCATTCGTCTGAGTTATCGGAAAATTATCGATGTTACGTCTCAGAAGCCCTGGGATAAATTCGTTTTTGAGGATACCTACATGGAGTTTTACATGCAGGCACAGTATTATAACCAGGAAGCTAAATACAGCACTTTTCAGGAGTTACTTGATCATGTTCCCAACGCCGATAAACTCCATCAGTTGACCAGTAGAGCGGCTATTGGGTATATCCGGCAGTTGAATCAGATCATCCCTGACATTGCAAACAGTTCCGGAAAACTGTGTCTTCCCTTTACGCAATTCAAGTTTGAGATTATCCAGTCGCATGTTCAGACGAAAGATGCACACAGAATAGCCATTGTATTTTACAGCGAACCGCTCACCTGGATCGACACCGTTCATGATCGGTTACTCATTGCTTACGGGGATCAACGGGAAGCATTACAAGCCGGCAGCGACGTAGAAACACACTTCGTTGCGCTACAACCGTATCTGAGCATTTCGTCGTATCAACAGGCCAACTTAGCCAATTAAGCTTCTATGGATAACCAAACACAGGCTCAGCTATACCTGGCCGATCAGCGAGGTTGCTCCCAAATCGAGCATTTTCGAAGTTTTCACGGATTTAATTTTGGTAGTTATGTGAGCGAACACAGAGAACCGTTTGGCGCCCTGAAACTCCTAAACGACGATACGTTAAAGGCTGGCAGTACTATTGGTATGCAGGTTGAAGAAAACACAACCGTCATGCTGCTTCCGGTGGTTGGTGGTCTTGAATACAAAAGCAGTCTGGCGACTGGATTTCTGGAAGCGGGGCAGGTTCAGATTTTGTCGCTGGCGGCTGGTATGAGATACGAGGTCAGCAATCCATACGAAACGGAGCTTATTAATTTTATACAGATCTGGCTAACAGACAAATCCAACGAGTTTATGCCCACTAGCCACCAAACAAATTTTGACCTGACCAACAAAAACCAGCTCCTTCCTCTAGTGGCCATTAATACCGACGATCAGGCTAACCATTGCCAGCATTTTGGGTCTATTGGCAGCTATACTGGCCGGGAAGAAGCCGTTTATCAGACAAGAAAAGCGGAAAATGGCGTCTTCGTGTTTGTTTTAAACGGTGCATTCGAAGTACAAAATCGGCTTCTTCATGAACGCGACGGACTCGCGTTATCGTCTATACGAAACGGTGAAGTTGATTTTGAGGCTTTATCCAATGAAGCCCTCCTCTTATTATTGGAAGTCCCGATGAATAGCAGAATTAGAGGCACTTACAGCCGATAACTCATGTAGCATTGTACGCCTGAAGTTGTTCGGAAAATCGACAAAACGCAGGTTGATGAGGTGGCTTCTCCATCATTGATAGCAGGTTTCCAGTTTAATTTTTCGGGAGTCCACTCGGGCATATTTCGAATTACCTGCTGGACATAACTGCCAACAGCGGGCACCTGCGACTCATAATAGGGAGCGGTATAAACAGAGACGCTAACCCGAATAACCTGACCTATTTCATTGATTGTCAGCGAAGCATTAACTCGTCTTACCCGCTCTCCATCCAGTACGGTTGCCAATTTTTGGCCCAAGTAGTTCTGTAAATCTTTGGGTTTACCCAAAAACTTCGCTGGTTGGTAAAACGGTTCGCATTGTTGCTCTACGCCATCCAGCGTATAACACTTACTCTTGGTAAGGCGCCCACTCTTATAAAACTCTTTGCGCTTAATAGTGCCATCTTCATAAAAAGCCATGAAGGGCCCATTTAGCACATCCTCCTTATATTCACAGTTTATGTATAACTGGCCGGAAGGATACATAATTTTGGTAGGCCCGTGATGAATTATCCGGCTTATACTATCCAGCTGAAAGCCGTTAGCGAGCGTTTTGGGCAATAAAGTGTAGGAATCGGTTCGGAATAGTATGCCATTTTTCCGGTAAATCCGAACAGTAAAGTACTGGTTATGTTTTCCAAAGTACAAGATTTCTTCATTGTAGTCAGCAAACTCATGACGAACTGAATAAGCGAGTCCAGTATGAACAGAATCTGCCTGTGCCCATACCGATTGGCCTGCGAACCAAAACATCAGGAAGCTTAGGCCATTGAGCCAATACTTCTCGTTGAGCATAATCCTCATTTCACAACTATATAAGCTTTACGCAATGACAACTGATCAGTGCCTAAGATAGTTATTCTTCCAATAGTGCACCATTAACTTTCCATTATGGCCGTCTACCAACGCACCCTTCACTTACCCGCTTACGCTCGTGGCTTTCATCTGATCACCCGACTTATTGAGCGGGAATTTACTGATCTTCAACGGATTCGGGTTGGCCTGTTGCATGTGTTTATTCAACATACATCAGCTAGTTTGACCATTAACGAAAATGCGGACCCAACCGTTCGGGGTGACTTTGAGCGTTTTTTCAATAAGGCCGTCCCTGAAAATGAACCTTACTTTCAGCATGATTACGAAGGCTCCGACGATATGCCTGCCCATCTAAAAGCCGCCATGCTTGGCCATTCGGTAACCATTCCAATTACAAACGGGCGACTAAATTTAGGTACATGGCAGGGTATTTATCTGGGCGAGCACCGCAATGATGGCGGCCGACGAACGCTGGTCATGACGGCTTGGGGAGAATAGAAAATGGCGAATGTTTTTTTGTAAAACCATTCGCCATTTTCTATGTATATCTATTAATCAATCGCTAAGTTGAGAGTTATGCGTTTAGTAGCCTTCATAATCAAAAGTTAACGTCTCAACTACATTACCACCGGTAGTCGTGATACGCTTGGTTGGTAAATTGTTAGCATTGTACGTGTACGAATAGAAGGTCGTAGTACTACCTGTTACGGCCGAGGTTATATTATTCTGACTCAGATTCAACGAGTTATCAATTCCACCGTAATAAGTGTAAAAGGGGCCAAGTACTCCCGATCCTGTAAAAGGAAGAAATACACCTGGGGCAGGAATGACAAATACGCCATAAAACGGATTTATTTTATCGTCGAATGTATAGTTGGTGTTTACCGATCTACCATACACTGGCGGGAAAGTCGATGGCTCACCTATACGTCTTACCGTAAATTTTTCAGAGGACGAGGTCAGGTTACTTCCTGTAAAGGTAAACGAACCACCTCCGCTGGACACCAGACCGCCTACTGCAATTGCTTTAGTATAGGTTGAGACCTGATTAGCGGCATTATATTGAAGGCCGATAATATAGGTGGATGGTGAGTTCAGCAATTCCGACAGTTGCCCGGCTGAATTGTACGAAAACATGTAAGTTTCAGTAGTTGATCCACGCCTAACTACCGAGTGTACTGCCTGCGTAAGCCGACTTTGACCATCATATTGGAAAACTGTGTTCTCTACAGAAGTTGTACTACTATCAGGAGCCTGGTATCCAATAATCAGACTAAGACGTCCTTGTGCATCGTATTTAAATGCACTCACCTTAGCTGTATTATTACCTCCATCCTGAGTTATCGTTTTTATCCGAAGTCGACTATCTCCGGGTGCAATTGCTGGAGTTAGATGATCCTTACACCCAAAAAAGCCCACAAAAAGGAGCAGCACACACAAGCTTTGCAGTAAACGTGTAGTATTCATAGGATTATAGTGATAAACTAGTATGGTTCAAGTTATACACTTAATGCTACATCAACTAAACCACTGTTTATCAATGCTATAAAACGGTACCGCTCAGTTGATTTAGACTATGCTAATCTGCGGTGAAGGTATTTAATTTCTAATCAATTTCAATATTTTATTGGACAAAATACAGATCAAGCACGCAAGATATGTAATAACAACCATAACGAGTCGCAACTTAATGGAGTAGCTGCCACACTCCCTCTGTGCTAGTTACGGGCAGCTGGCAGGCACGGTTGTAGCAGACATAAATCGCCGTTTCCCCGTTTATCAGATCTCGTTGTTCTAATAAAGGCAGATTACTTTTTTCTGATGTACCACTTAGGACTTTGTTCGGGTAAAACTCCGCATCAAGTTCGGCTCTAAACTGATCTGCTTTGGGGCCAACAATCGCAATTTCAGCAGTAGGTCGTGAACGCAGGGCAAACTGAGCAGCCCAGTTGGTGAGGTAATCGGCATTTTGTTGCACAAGCGGTTGCATCCGTCCTAACATCTGATCGGCCCGTTCGGCATATTCAGGCCGATCGAGTAACAGGCTTAGCGTATACAGGTTTTCGGCCATCATTGAGTTGGATGATGGTATGACATTGTCGAACAACTCTTTTCGACGGGCAATCAGTTCTTCTCCATTTTTGTCGGTAAAGAAAAAAAGGACTTCCGGCCCAGTTAGCTCATCGACAGATGTGTCGCTAAAGTTAGCTAATACGTATTTCGTTAGCTGATCAGCTTCGGAAAGCCAGCTCTCGGTAAAGGTAGCCTGATAGAGGGCCAGTAATCCATCGATGACCGCAGCGTAGTCGTCCAGGAAACCAGCCTGACGGGCACGGCCCAATTTGTAGGTATGCCAAAGCCGTCCATTTCGACTATCCTGCATCTTTTTCAATAAAAAGTAAGCCAGCCGAAGGGCGAGCGTCAAAAATTCCGGCTCACCAAAAACACGGTAAGCGGTTGCTAACCCTTTTAGCATCAGCCCATTCCACGAACACAGAATTTTGTCGTCCAGCCCAGGTCGTATGCGCGTATCTCGCACTTGCAGTAGTCGGATATGTGTGGCATCCAGCCGAACGTTCAGGTCGGCTAACGACCATCCCATACGCTCAGCAAACGCTTCGTCCGACTTAGTCCGGTGCAGAATATTCGTATGTTCCCAGTTCCCGTTGTCGTTTATGCTGTATAATTCTGCGAACCAGTCATAATCTGGCCCTAGTATTTCCTTTAACTCCGGCGTGGTAAAGGTGTAAAATTTACCCTCTACTCCTTCACTATCGGCATCCAAAGCCGAATAGAAACCGCCTTCCGGGCTAAGCAACTCCCGTTGTGCAAAGCCAATGGTCTGATAAACCACATGTTTATAGAGTGGGCTTTTCGTTAAGCTATACGCTTCAGAATATAAAGAAAGGAGCTGACCGTTGTCGTACAACATCTTTTCAAAGTGGGGCGCCAACCAGTCGCCATCTGTCGAATAACGGGCAACCCCCCCCCCAAGCTGATCATAAATACCACCTAAGGCCATCCGATCAAGTGTCAGTTTCACCTGATAAAGAGCTGCCTCATTGCCGGTCGCCTTATAATAGCGTAACAGGAATCGCCAGATACTTGGCATCGGGAACTTCGGTGCCCGACGCATACCTCCTTTTTCATCATCCGCTTTCACCGCCACTTTCCGATACAGCACATCGATCGTTTCGGAGGCAAACAAAGGATCATTTTGGGTCAGTCCATAGCGCTCGGCATCGGTCAGGTTCAGCTCTCGGGCAAAGCCCTCTGCTGACTGCGTTAAATCCTGCCGATGTTCCGCAAAAGCAGACCGAATACTATCGAGTAAATTGACCCAATTCTTTTTGGGTAGATAGGTCAATCCGTAAAAGGGCTTGGCATCTGGCATTAGAAAGACGTTAAGTGGCCAACCACCTTGCACGCCCATTGCCTGCACCGCATCCATATAGATAGCGTCAACATCCGGTCGTTCTTCCCGGTCAACTTTAATGCAGACGAAATTCTGATTCATTACCTCGGCCACATCTTCTTTCTCAAAGGACTCCCGCTCCATCACATGACACCAATGGCAAGCCGAATAGCCGATGCTAACCAGAATCGGCTTGTCTTCGGCAATGGCTTTATTGAGTGCTTCTTCGCCCCAGGGGTACCAGTCAACTGGGTTTTCGGCGTGCTGAAGTAAATAAGGGCTTGTTTCGTATTGGAGTTGATTGGGCATAATCAGTAAGTAGTCAATAGTCGTCAGGCAACAGTCAGAAATGGTCAGGCTTCGTTAAACCCTAGTCCTGCTTTAATCGGAGCTAGTGCTTGACCAACTAGATTCTAGGGATTCTATAGATTCTTTCGATTCTATCATCTTTGATTATTAGTACAATAGGACCAAAAGAATCTATAGAATCCCTAGAATCTAGTTTGCCAAAGTACTAGTGTTAAGAAATAGTCAAGACTGGTAGCTATCGATTTATAATTATTTTTTTCGTCTGACTTCCGATTTCGTTTTGAATCCGGAGAACATATAATCCGGCAGGCAAAGCAGCTACGTCAATAACCTCCTTAACACTGTTAACCCCTCTCCTAACGACGGACTGGCCAGTTGTGTTTAATAAAATCAGGTCGGTAGCAACCGTAGGCAGGCTTCCAAACGACACCGTTAAGGTAGTTTGGGCCGGGTTTGGGGACACCCTAAGGTCGGCAAATGCAGGTTCTATTCCTGTTACTGTCCCTATATCAAATCGGCATAGGTACACTTCCGTACCGGTTAATTCAATAACGCGCTGCCAGGATTTGTAACGAACTGTCAGGCTGGTTTTCGCGCCATCGGACGCATACGGGTTTTGCGCAGCAATCAGGATTTTAGTATCCTTCACGACACCTCGCCAAACGGGCAGTTGCTTATCCATCAGGTCTCGTGCGGGTGTTTCAATTACCAGCTCATACGGCCCCTGAAACATATCGGCAAAGCGAGACAGGCGATAGAGTCCGTGCGTAAAATGCTCGTAAGCTGCGTAGATATCCGTACGTGTTGATGCCAGTGTCGGGTTTTCCCAGAGCCACAAGCCCGCTGCGCCTGAAAAGAAGGGAAAAATAGCGGTCGCTTCGGCCATGAACGGCTGAATGAAGTTTAGGGCACTGCTTGAGCCATCATCGTGATACCGCATCCAGACCCAGGGCACGACGGGCTTTGTACTCCAGGCCCGGTTTACTTCAACCTGAAACAATAGATAGGCCAGGTAATCTTTCGCCAACGGATTCGGGTAGTCGTAATAGTAATAAGCCGAGGGCGACAAAGCGTCGAGTTGGTCATAATAAGGACCTCCAATACCACGCCCAAGTGAATCCTGCACCATGTAATTGGTTCGACTTAAGTTAGTCGTCCAATCGGTCCAGGTGAAGGTGGGGACATTCAGGTACGTGTTTAAGCTTAAGACGGGGGTATCGGCATAACTGCTCACACTAACTCCCGAAAGATCGGCGTGTTGGCGTACATACCGCACGCCTTCGGTGTAGAGATTACGCATCGCTTTTTTATAAGCCGCCACAAAGTCAGCATCAGACAGGTTACGATAGGCTTCAGGAACCCGCGAATCGGTTTTAATTTTCAGGATTCGGGTATCAGTTTCCTGAAAACGTTCAATATCTAAAGCCAATCGATTTAAAGGAAGAACGTACATACCAGCCGCATTTTTCTGCCCACCTGCCAGATCCGACAAAAAACGATCCCATTTGGCCCGATAGGCAGTCAAATCATTCGACCAGGGGCTTTCGATCGTCTCCCACGGCTGACCTAATCCGTCTGCAAATCCGTAATACACCAAGGCTCGTTGCTTCGCCTGTACCAGTGAACCGTACTCGCTATCTTTAATATCCACCAAATGGCTAAATCCATGTCGTAGCGGGCTTGCCTGTACATCGGTAAAGCGAGGACCTCCGTATATGACCGGAAATGGCAGCGTAAAATCGGGAAACTTACTCCACTCAATCTGGTTAGGTTGGCTAACCGGTGTGAAGCTGAGCGGAGCAGCACACTCCTGGGCGTTGGCCGTTGAGCAAAAACGTAGCCAACATCCAATAAGCCAGACAAAAATGCCAAATGAGACGCGCATGGATTGAAATTTCGCCAAAACTAGTGAATTTTAGGGGCGTAAAATGACCCGGTTGCTAAACGAATTGGCAAACACCGCTCGTTATTTCGTTAAATAGGTCTACTAAAACGACTTTATCTCGTTATGAATACACTCCGATTTTTGATGGTATGTACCATGCTGTTGCTTACACTGACCCACTGCTCTACCGATAGCAACAACCCCACTCCTACCCAATCCTCACAAACCGACTTACTGGTTGCCAACAACTGGCGCACCGTTCAGGTATCAACTCCCGATGGGCAGGCCATTAACAAAAGTCGCCTAAACCTGGCTACTCAGGTACTCTATGACCTCAATATGCAGTTTCGAAACGATGGTACTGTACGAGCGCTTGATCCAAAGCAATCCAATTCGGTTGTCAATGGCGGCACCTGGAAATTAGCGGCTGACAACTTATCGATCGATGTAGATGTATCGGGCTTTAAAGGTAACTTCCCCATTGTTCAATTGACCAAGAGCAAGCTTATCCTTCGCCAGCGGGCTCCAGTCGATGGAAAAGACGCCGATATCAATCTGGAGTTCGATCCTACGTTATAAGTACTCGCCACATTAGCGGCAAAACAGACCGACAACCATAAGCGAGAATTGTCAACCTAAAAATTTACGTTTATACTCTATCGTTAACTCCAAATAGGCATTAATCGAAATCAATATAATTCCTTTACAATGCACCTCTTTTAAGAAATTAAGGGAGGTGCATTTTCTTTTATACCCTGTTTTTCATTGATCGTAAGATGAATCCTCTCTAGCCCACAAAACTGTTCAGATTCGCGTCCAACTATATTGTCCAACTCGACTGAATTTACCTATTCCTTTGGCAAAATAGATTCTAAATGTTTTTATAGATCCTTTCGGTTCTATTGTACTGATAATCAGAAATGTAGAATCAACCGCGCGGGCGGCCCCGAGAATCTATAGAATCTAAATTGGACGAGTACTAATCTTGATTCGGGTTGCCAGTGACTATGCGGCCAAACAACGTCTAAGAGCTACTATACCGTAGAGCGCAGCGCAAGTTTATTATTAAATACACAATTATTCATAGATAGATATTTATTGGTATAAATTTTGCTAAAAATAGCTTATTAACTATCAAAATCTCTTTTCTCAAACTGGCTGTTTGACGTATTTTTTACGGATAATTAGCCAAACAGAATGAGCCTGATTTAGTCTGCCCAAGTCTTGTCTTAGGACGGCATAAAATCTCGGTTTTTTGACCTGTTTATGGATTTCTACCACAATAGAATAGTACCCTATTTGAACGGTTGGACTAGTCTTAGTCTACCAGCTCTTCGTGTTGTCAGAATGCTCACCCTCTGGGGATTTTTAGTGCATTTGATAGGCTGTGTATCGTCTAAGCAAGTTGTCTATTTTCAAGACAATGTCGGGACACGAGGTAGTGTCCAACTAGCGGACGCTTACATACCACAAATACAACCAGGCGATGTTTTATCTATTCAAGTCAGTAGCCTTAACCCAGAGGCTAGTGTCTACTTTAATCCATATACACCTACCAGCGCAGCTAGTGTACGCACCCAGCAACAGACCAATACTAGTGGTTTACCCGAAATGGCTGGCTATCTGGTAACTCCATCAGGCGAAATTGAATTACCTCTTGTTGGCCGTCTTACTGTTTCCAACCTGACTATAAGCGAATGTAATGCGCTGATTAAAAAGAAGTTGATCCCTTTTCTGAAAGAACCAACCGTTAATATCAGAAATCTGAACTTTCGTATTTCGGTACTTGGGGAGGTAAATCGACCCGCTCTTTTCACGATTCCCAATGATCAGGTCACCTTAATTGAAGCGATAGGTCTGGCAGGAGATGCTACTATTTATGGGCGTCGGGACAATGTACTAGTTATTCGGGAAGAGAGTGGAAAAAAGACGTTTACCCGAATCGATTTAACGCAGCGCGATCTCTTCCGCTCCCCTTATTACTATTTGCACCCTAATGATATTGTGTATGTCGAGCCGGGCAAAGCGCGCGTAGCCAATGCCGACCGCTTTTACCTGATTGTCCCAACTGTCCTCAGTGCCTTGTCGTTCATCGCCATTTTACTCACTCGAAGTTAAGTCAATGCACTCGCGCTATGTCTAATACATCTACTTATTCTTATGTGCCTTACCAGGTAATGGATGCCGATAGCAACTTTCGAGCCACGTTGCTTCGTTATGCCCGCCACTGGTATTGGTTTTTACTAACGAGTGGGCTGATGTTAGTAGCCGCTTATTTTTTCTTACAGTTTAAGCAGCCTATCTATCTCAGCCAGAGCAGTTTGTTAATCAAGGACGAGAAGAAAGGGCTCGATTCAGATAATATTCTGAAAGACCTTGAGATTTTCGCACCAAAAAAAATAGTCGAGAACGAAATTGAAGTGTTCAAATCGCACACCCTGATGAATCAGGTTGTGCGAGAACTAGGACTCGACGTAACCTATTATCACGATACGCCTTACGGTCGGCGGGAAATATTCCAGCAGGCTCCTATTCGGCTTATTATTGAACAACCCACCAGCGCTCTTTATCAGAAAAAGCCATTTACGGTTCAGTTTATCGACGCCAATTCTATTAAAGTCGATGGTAAACTGTATTTTCTTAATACCAGTATACAAACGCCTATGGGGCGCCTGCGATTCTTTCCCAGGCAGGCCGTTTCTGCTACGACTAAGCCATTGCTCATTCAGGTGTCACCTCGCAACCAGACCGCGAATAATTTTCTGCGCGTATTAAAAGCAGAGCCCACCAGTAAGGCATCTACTGTAATTATGCTATCCATTGAAACGGGCGTCCCCGACAAAGGAGAAGCGATTCTGAACCGGCTGATTGATTTATACACGAAGGCCTCTGTACTGGATAAGAATCGAGTTGCCTCAAATACGCTAAATTTTATCGACGATCGATTGCAACTGGTATCAGGTGAATTACAGACGGTTGAAAAGGGAGTTGAAAACTACAAGTCATCGGAGGGAATTACTGATTTAGGCATTCAGGCGAAAGGGTTCCTGGAAAGCGCACAGCAAAACGATACTGAACTGAACCAGGTAACTATTCAACTCAATGCGCTGGACGACATTCAGCAGTATGTTAACAGTCAGCCTTCTAACCGGAGTGGTACACCCGCAACCATCGGTTTAAATGACCCCACCTTGCTGGGCCTGGTCGAAATGTTCATGAAACTGGAAGCACAGCGCGATCAGTTACTGCGGACCACATCTGAACAAAACCCACTGCTGCAAACGGTTACTAGTCAGCTCCGAACGGTTAAATCCAATATTTCAGAAAATATTGGCACGATGCGGGAAATTCTGTCAGGAACCCGGCAGCAATATCTAGCGAATAACCGAAAAATAGAGAGTGTCATTAAAACGATTCCAGCCAAAGAACGTATTCTGTTGAACATTACCCGGCAGCAGGCCATCAAGAACGACCTGTATACCTATTTGCTCCGAAAGCGGGAAGAAACGGCCGTTTCATACGCATCGGCTATCTCGGACTCCCGCGTAATTGATGCCGCACTTACGGACGAAAAGCCAATTAAGCCAAACCAACCGTTATTTTATCTGCTGTTTGCTCTGGCAGGTCTGGCGCTACCAGCTGTTTTTCTAGCCGTATATGATCTAGCCAATAATCGGGTTATGCATCGCTCCGATGTCGAAGAAGGTACGCACGTCCCTATCCTGGGCGAGATTATAAAGAAAAAGCAGACTGAAGCCGTTGTAGTTGCGAACCGAAGTAACACCGTCATTGCGGAACAGATCCGCATGCTACGGACTAATCTAAACTATCTGCGCAGCAATCAGGACAGTAGCCAGGTTCTATTGTTCACGTCCAGCATTGAGGGAGAAGGGAAATCTTTTATATCGTTGAACCTGGGCGCTAGCCTGGCTTTGGTTGGGATGCGAACGGTAATTCTGGAAATGGATCTTCGGAAACCCCGGCTTCGTCAACAGCTTAATTTACCCGATGCACCCGGCCTAAGCGAGTACCTTTCGGGCGAAACAACGCTAGCCCAGGTTGTTTCGGCATTACCGGATAAACCGAACTATTTCATCATTACCAGTGGTGCTTTGCCACCCAATCCATCAGAAATTCTGGCGGGAGCACGGCTACAACAGCTCATTCTTGAGCTTCGAAAACACTTTGATTATATTCTGATCGATGCCCCGCCAGTTGGCCTGGTCACCGACGCGCAACTGATTGCCAATCATGCCGATGCCACTCTTTACATCGTCCGCCATGACGTAACACCCAAAAACTGCCTGAAAATGCTGGAGTCCCTTTATCGGGAGAAGCGGTTCAATAAACTCAATGTTATACTCAACGCTGTTCAAAACGATGCCTCTAGCTATTACAGCTATGGTAGCTACAAAAGCAAGTTGTATCAGGACAAAAAAGCCCTGAAAAAGAAGACGTTTCTCAGTCGATTCAACCTAAACTAAAACCGGCAACTATGGTCTCCGAGGCAGTTAAATCCCAGGAGGTTGAGCAACGTAAAGCACAGCTTCTGGCAACGTATTTGGTTCGTTATTCTACGAAACGGGTATTCGACCTGGTAATGAGTAGTCTGATTACTATCCTTTTTTTAAGCTGGTTAATTCCACTTATCGGAATAGCTATTGTGCTTACGTCGCCTGGACCAGTCATTTTTGTACAACTTCGCTCCGGTCGAAATGGGCAGCCGTTCCGATGCTTCAAATTCCGAACGATGTATACATCGAAAGATGCTTTTTTGCCAGCAGCAAAAAATGACCCTCGCGTAACACCACTTGGGCGCATTCTTCGTCGGACAAATTTGGATGAACTACCGCAATTTTTAAACGTGTTGATGGGCGATATGAGCTTGGTTGGGCCACGTCCTCACCCTCTGAATCTTGACGCCGAATATTGGTATGCATTACCCAATTATCCCCTTCGTTACGGCATTCGCCCTGGTATTACGGGCTTAGCACAAATACGAGGTTGCCGGGGTAGTATTAGTTACAACCTGATGATGAAACACCGGGTTGGCTACGATCTATTCTATATTCAGAAAGCGTCATTTATGCTTGACACATTCATTTGCCTACGAACACTGGTAGCCATGTTCTCTAGTAATACCGATGCTTTTTAACCTTCATTAATCAACGTCCATTTGTGATAAAATTTACATTTCGTCAACACATTGATGCCCGGAGCCTAATCGTCTATCGAAACATTGTCGAGTCGATCCTGCTTAAAGGAGCTGGCGTCGTGATCGGATTTCTGACGGTTACTCTAACTGTTCAGTATATCAGTGTCAACGACTTTGGTATCTGGATGACCATCACCTATCTAACCAGCTGGTTCAGTTTGGTAGATGTAAGTTTTGGCAATGGACTACGAAACAGCCTGGTGCTCTTTTTTGATACCGGCGACGATGATCAGGCAAAAAAATACGTCAGCACGCTTTATTTTCTTTCGGGCGCGTTTGCCCTAGTACTCTGCGTTGCTTTCGGAATCATTCATTTTTTTCTGGACTGGACTACCCTGCTCAATATCGACAGCAAGCAACCTGCTCTTATCAATACAATCATTACCTATACCTTACTCAGCTTTAGTATACAGCTTCTGCTCAAACCAATCAACTCGATCCTTCTGGCCGATCAACGAGCGTCAGCCGTAGCCTGGATATTGCTTATCGTCAACGTACTGATCATTAGCCTGATTTATATCGCTTCGACCGTACTAGATGAATCGTTGTTGATCATTGCGCACATTTACAATGTGGTACCCGTGCTTGTGTATGGAGGTATTTCCGTGTATTATTTCCGAACGATCTATTCGCGATTAGAACCAAGTATAGCGCACATTGACTTTACGCTGATCCCTAAACTAATCACCGTAAGCGGCCAGTTTTTCTTCCTACAGTTGATTAGTGTTATTGTATTTACCTCGGGTGGGCTTTTTATCTCCTACTATCTGGGTTCTGATAGCGTGGCCCCCTACAGCATCGCGAATAAATATTTCAGTGTGTTACCCTTCATTTATGGGATTTTCATAACGCCCTACTGGTCGGCCTTTACAGATGCTTACGTTAAACACGACACTATCTGGATTAAGGCCACCATTCGACGGCTCAACCTGATTTGTGTTGCCATATCTGGGCTTGCGTTCCTGATGCTTGTAGTCGCCCAGCCTGCATTTTCGGTCTGGATTGGCACCAAAATACAGATCCCAACCGCCCTCTCTGTCTGGCTAACGGCCTATGTCATTAGCTTTGTTTTCCTGAGTAATTACAATTACTTCGTCAACGGAGTTGGGCAAATCAAGCCACTCGTGCAGGCTTCGCTGGCCGGTATTGTCCTGTACTTCCCGCTCAACTACGTGCTCTTTCGTTTTACGGATGCGGGGGCAGCTAGTGTCGTTATTGCCGGTACGATCTGGAATTGTTGTTTGCTAATCGTATGCATGCGGCAATACCGCCAGATAATGGTTACGCTAACCCATGAACCCGCCGTTTATGCTCTTCAGGATTAGCCGACTTACTTACCGAAGCGTTCGATTCGTAAAAAGGCGAATCTGGCAGGTAGCTCAACAGTTCCTCACTCAACTGTATTTCTACCTCAACGGGGTACAATATGGGAAAGGGATGAGAAGCTATGGCGTTCCGGTTGTTGACATTACAGATGGCAGCCAAATGACCGTGGGCAAGTCTTTTGTCCTGGTCAATGGCATGAATTACAGTAACCGAATCGGTCGGCAGCAACCCTGTTTTTTCATTGCGAACCTGGGCGGCAAAATCCAGATCGGCGATCATGTAGGAATGAGTGCTACGGCCCTGGTATGTCATGAGTCGATCACGATTGGCAACCACGTTACCATTGGCGGAAACACGGTCATTTATGACACCGATTTCCATAGCCTGGATGCTGCCCAGCGGGCAGGTTACGCCGATAATGCGCTGGCAGTCACGGCACCGGTACTTATTCAGGATGGAACCTTTATTGGTGCCCACGTTACGATACTGAAAGGGGTTACTATTGGCCGCCATGCGGTGATTGGGGCGGGGTCGGTGGTAACGAAGAGCGTTCCCGCCAATCAGGTCTGGGCGGGTAACCCGGCCCGGTTTGTGAAAGATTTATCTACCGACTCAGGCTCATGAAAAGGTATCTTCTGATCATCGTTTGTTGTCTGGCCGCGCAGCTAACCCCGCTCCTCTACCGGGCTGCCTTCAACTACAATGAGTATTTCATCTATCCTTCTTTCCTGAGCCATACGTTATTAATTGTTCCCATCTTCATCTTATTCCACTTAAAGAATCGCTTTACAAAAACCTTCCTGACTTTTTGGATATTGTGGCTGCACCTTGGTGAGCTTAAAATATTAAACTACTACGCCATCAATCCGTATTACATTTCAATGGATGAAGGGTGTATCATTTATAATCTCTTCCTGATTGCCATGAGCGTCGGGATGCTCCTCCACGATGTAAACCATACCATTCCATCCATCACGCCTGAGCAAGCGGAAAAAGGACGCCCCCTCTTGAATGATTTGACCTGGTTGGAATATCCACTTTTATTTTTCCCGCTGATCTGGTTTATCGACTTCTTCCGCAATGTGGGCTACATCCCCATTTTCTCCGGCAACGACGTAACCGAAAAAATGTACCGTATCGACTACGGCTATGTGTATAATTTTGGCTTCTTCAATTGTGTCTCGTCGTTACTTCTCTACGACCGCTTCCTGAAAAGCACCAGAAAATCCGAGAAAATAATCTGGCTTATCCTGACGATTCTGGCAATTCTCATTACCTCGATTGATAGCAAGCGCTTATTCCTGCTCATATCCATTGCCTCTATTTTTTTCTACGAAAAAATTATAGCGGGCAGATTCACCATCAACCTGCGATCGGTGGGTATGCTTTTCGGAGCGGCCATACTGTATGTGAGTTTACAGAATTTACGACTAGGAAGCAGTGCAGCCTCTCAATTTGCCCGAGAAGGACTCCCGATGGGGGTCGAATTCCGGGAGTACATCCGAGCAGTAAATGAGTTCAAACCGGGCGAAATTCCGGGATATGACCTTACGGCCAGTACACTAGCCAATCTGGTTAATTCTGCCATCTTAAACATAGTCGGTATTAACAAAGCCGATCTGATTACCAAGGATAGTGCCCTAACCTTCATGACTATCTTCGATCCCAATAATACAATGGGGATTCGAACGGGGTTGATTTCGGAACTGTATTTCGCCTATGATTTCTACGGGTTGATTATTATGCTGGTCTTCGGTTATGTGGTTAGCTACGTGGCTTATGCCATGCTAGCTGCACAGATGAAATCCAATATGCTCCTGCTGATTGTCATTTTTTCGTTGCTGATGCTGACCGCCTTTGGGCAAAGTTCAGTAACAGCAGGCTCATTGTGTGTGCTGTTCTATTTACACCTCGTAATTCGGTGGGCCCGACCAACGCGTTACACAAATGACGAGGATTCACTAGATCAGGAAGACCAGCCTTTCGATACACACCCAACGGAAAGTTCTGGTTTGCTTATCCGGTACTATAACCACTGAAGTTATGATCTACGTGGTTATTCCGGTCTATAACCGAAAGCAGTATACCCGAAAATGTCTTGCCTGCCTGAGCGCGCAAACGGAACGTGCGCATACGGTAATCGTTGTTGATGATGGGTCTACTGACGGTACAGCTGAGATGATTCAGGCTGAATTTCCAGAGGTGATTGTCTGTTTTGGAAATGGCTCGCTCTGGTGGGCAGGCGGCACCAATGTAGGCGTACGATATGTACTTAAAAATCTGCCTGTTACAAACAATGACTTCCTATTGACCCTCAATGACGATACCGAAGTAGGCCCCGACTATTTGACTAATTTATTGAAAGCCTACGACCGGAAACGTCCCTGCCTGATTGGTTCAATATCTGTTGATATTCAGGACCCGAACCGCCTGTTGTATGCCGGAACGCAGTTAGACATCTCATTCGCCAAACTACGGGATGTAGCGAAAACCCGCTTCAATCATCAGTACGCAATGCTAGCCACAAACCCGCTTTCCATACCTTCCGATTGCTTGCCTGGGCGTGGCTTATTGATTCCCATAATTGTCTTTAATAAAATCGGGCTATTCGATGAAATCCATTTTCGGCACCATATGGCCGACCTTGATTTTTCGATACGCGCCAAACAGGCAGGCTTCCCTCTATTTGTCGCCACCGATTGTATGGTCTATGAACACGCCGAAGCGACCGGTCTGGTCTACAACAAATCAACCTCGTTACGCCAGTTCTGGGAAGCTTTATTCACGACCCGGTCGCCACTAAACCTCAAAACTCGGTACCACTTCGCCCGAATTCACGCACCAGTTATGCCGCTCTATTTCACATTCGATCTGGTCCGCATTTTCGGAGGATATTTTTACCGGAAAATGCATTAAAGTTGTTCCATTCAGCTCCCACATGGTTATGAAACAGCGAATCAAGGCGTTTATCAAACAACATCCGATGCTCCTAAAGCTAGCGTTAGTGATTCAAACGGGGTCGTTGTTGAAGCCGACGCTAACGAAAAAGATTCGTGGCCAACAAAACAGAATTACGGTTGCTCCATCCGTCTTTTGCGTAAACTGCGTGGTGGATATTGTTGGCAGCAATAACACCATCATCGTAGAGGAAGGGACCCGCCTTAACGGGGTCACGTTCTACATCAGAGGCAATTCAAATCGCATTTTTATTGCCAAACAAGTGCAGTTCAAACGGGCGGGTAGTCTCTGGATGGAGGACGATGGCGGAGAAATCTGGATTGGGGAACGGACCGAAATCGAAGATGCACACGTTGCCGTTACAGAGCCTAACTCCACCATCCAGATCGGCAAAGGTTGCCTACTGGCATACGATATTGATTTGCGTACGGGAGACTCCCATTCTATACTCGATGCCACAACGCAGCGACGAATTAACTATGCCAAAAATGTAGTCATCGACGATCATGTCTGGATAGCAGCGCACTGTAGCATACTGAAAGGGATCCACGTTCGAAAAAACTCCATCGTAGCCACCCGATCGGTATTGACAAAGTCATTTGATCAGGAAGGCATACTTCTTGGCGGCAACCCCGCTAAAATTCTGAAGGAGAACATAACCTGGAATCGGGACCGAATTTACGAAACAGATTAGTGACTACCCTGTGAACCTTTTCTACCAGGACAGCGCTAAGAATCTTAATATATTTTATCGTTACTGCTCTGTGTGACCCCGATGGGGTCAAATGTTTATAGAAATGATCTTCCACTATAAATAGTTGACCCCATCGGGGTCACACAAACTATAGGTCAACTTAACTCTGCTTAATTCCTTGTACGATCAAACAAGTGCCGTTTTGCCCTTGATTAACGTTTCGTACAAACTCATTGTAGCCTGGTAAGATGCTGCTTTAGAATACTGCCCATACTCCATACGACTGGTCCGAGCATATCGCTCCAGCTCTTCGGGTTTTAGTTGGCTCATTTGCTCGATAGCCCGAATGAGGTCATCACTACTGCCCGTTTTGAACAAGATCCCCGTTTTGCCATCTTTCACGATCTGGTTTAGGTTTTCCTGATCCGAACAAATAATAGGCGTTCCGGTTGCAAACGCTTCAAGGATAACGGTGGGCAACCCTTCATACCATACCGACGATACAATGAGTGCCCGACAGTTTTTTAGAGTTTCGAGCACCACCGAGCGTTCTTGCCAGCCTAGTAGCTCCACATGAGGGTGCGTTTTGGCCCTTAAGCTCACTTCTTCCCTTAAGGGACCATCGCCAATGATGCGTAGCTTGAAAGGTGCTTTTCGGGCCGCTTCCAGCAAAATACGAATCCCTTTTTCGGGCGATAGTCGACCAATAAACAGGAAATAGTCCTGCCGCTTTTGAGGATCAGCGTATCCAGCATCGATCACAAAATTCGGCTTTATCACTACCTGAGCGGGTGAAAGGCGCAGGGACGAGGACAGAATTTTCTGACGAGAAAAATCAGTTAGGACAATAAATCGGTCCACACTGCGCCAGATGCCCGTCAGTTTATGAAGCATCGTTATTAGGGTTAGTTGAGCCGATTGCACATGTGAATCGCGGAAGCAGGCATGGCGAATACCCGACAGAGGAACCAGTTGTGTCACGCAAGTTTCGCAGGGCACCTTTCCTTCTCGTACGAGGTAACCGTTTAAACAAAATAAGCGGTAGTTATGTACCGTCATGACGACAGGCACGCCACGCAGCTTGGTCGCTCGGATGACAGACGCGGTAGCAGTATAAAATAGGTTGTGTATGTGTACGACATCGGGCCTGAACCGATCAATGACTTCTTCTGTCAGAGCGGCCGATTTGGTGTTATAAAATGTTCGAGTTGCAGCCCCTAGCTTGTGCGTAAACGACCCTTCGAAATTTTCGTTGGTAAATGTAAGCGTCTCGACCTCTACGCCATACTCACGCAACAGAGCAACTTCCTGCCGAAAAATAGTATCTTCTCCCCCAGCCAACTGGTAAAAGTTATGAATGACTAGTACACGCATATTTATGAGTTCAACGGGTTAGTCATGCCTGAACGAGTTTTCAGGACTGAGGTAGCAGCCATGAGGTATGTTTTCAGCTTATTCCAGGCTCGAACCGGAATACTAAATTTTCGACGAAACCGCCGGGCATAGTCTGGATTGACCACTACAGAGGTAGGCAAGTGAAACTGTCGGGTTACACCCGAATCCAGAACGGTTTTATAGCGATTGTAAACAACCTCCGTCGTTGAATCAATGGAGTCGACACCGATGTTGATCGTTTTGGAAACGGTCGGATAAACGGTTACTCCTTTCGCTTTAAACTCACTATAACACAGACGAATGTCCCAGGCATCAATTTCTTTCGTTTGTGCTCGTGTCAACATACGAACCCGGTCCTGACCATCTTCATTAAACGCCTTTCGAGCTTCTTCGTCGGCAATGAACGCGTCAAAATCGGTCAACTCCCAGTCTACTTTCTGCCAGCGATCGGCCCAAATGGCCCACCCCCAGGCACAGCTTCTTCCGAAGAAATACACATCTGACTCGTAGTCAGTTGGCCGTGGAAATGGAAACGTATACCCCCCTATCGAGAATACCTTGGGGGTATCGGCATACTCTGCCAGACACTGGTTCATGTAATCCAGGAAGTTTCGGCTGGTTATGATATCGTCTTCCAGTACAATCACTGACTTATGTTTCTGAACAACAGACGTTACGCCTGCAATAATCGAATTAGCACATCCCTGATTCTGCCTCTGATAAACCCGATGTACTTGTTTAAATCCGGTTATACGATCTACTAACGCCCGAACAGCGTCAACTTTAGCCGCTTCATCCGCCCGTTCGGGTCTGGGTCCATCCACAAAAACGTACAGCTCACTTTCAGAAGCTAAGTAGTTGTTCTGAAGGGCCGTAAGCGTTTGCTGAAGTTCGTTAACACGCTTAAAAGCGAATAAAACTATTGGGGCTGGCATAGTAGTCGTCAGTCTGACTTCTGGAGAAACCATTGCTTCAGGAGGTAATACACAAACAAGGAATTGGTCATAAAATAGCGTGAGAACAAACGGCGTGGCTCCTGAAGTAACCGATAGATCCACTCTAAACCAGCCAGTTGCATCCAGCGGGGAGCTCGTTTTTGCACACCCACAGTTACGGGCAATGCTCCACCTACTCCAAGCAAAACAGCAGGAATTCGGTGGGATAAACCAGCCATCCACTTCTCCTGCTTTGGGCAACCTAACGCCACAAAAACTAGCCTTGCTCCCGACGCGCTGATGCGTTCCACAATGTCCTCTTCTTCGGTAAACGTAAGGTCTCGGAAAGGTGGAGAATACATACCCGCAATCGACAGGTTAGGGTGGTAATGCCGACAAAAACGAGCGCAGGAGTCAAGAACTTCAGGCGTCGAACCATAGAAATAAACAGACACCTTCTCCGAAGCCGCTTCCTGTAGTAATGTCGGGAGTACGTCTAACCCTGTAATCCGTTCCTGCCGAACGCCGTATAGGAACCGTAGCGCCCAGACTAATGGTACACCATCAGTAGTAGTCCAGGTGGCGGCATTAACCTTATTGGCAAAGGCTGGATCGCGAGTGGCTTCAACAACCATGTGCGCATTGGCAAAACACGCGTAGCCCGAACGGCGTTGGTGAGCCGCTTGCAGTACTTCCTGAATAAACACATGATACGAAACAAGCGTCACCTCCAGACTACCAATTTTCTTCCGAAAAGAGGGCAGTGCTTGTACGTCGGAAGTAATTGAAAATGACATAGTACCGGCGACTAATAACCTAATGATAGTAGACGAAAAATCCACTCAAAGTAACATTCGCCAGGAATTCGCCGGATGGCACATTACTGATAGAAAGCCCATTCGATGAACCTTCTCAATGCAGTTTACTGTACATTTACAAGCAGATGAATTGACCATCTGACATTAGTCTTGCCTTCCACCCAATGAATCGTGTAAATAAATTACTAAGTCACCTGCTTTCCTTATTCCGAAATCAGCCTGGCTCGTCTACTGAACCACCCACTTGCTACTGGCAAACGGATATACATTCTCACCTTCTGCCAGGTGTCGATGATGGAGTTAACAGTCAGGAAGAAGCGCTTATCTGCCTGCAACAATTATCGGCCTGGGGAATTCGTAGAATTATCACGACACCACACGTTAGCCGGGATTGGTATCCAACTACGCAGGCAACCTTGCTCAACGGGCAGGCTATGCTACAAGCTTTAGTGAACGAGCACCAGATTCCATTGGTCATTGAGGTGGCCGCCGAATATCAAGTCGACGAATTATTTCTGGAGCTGCTCCGAGATGACCAGTTACTGAGTTTTGGGAGTCAAAAGTATGTGTTGTTTGAAACGGGATGGGCGGCTGCGCCTACTTTTCTAAACGAAATAATCTTTCATTTACTTACTCAGGGATATCAGCCATTGCTAGCTCACCCTGAACGCTATACGTATTACCACAATGATCTAAAAGCCCTGTCAGATTTGCGCAAGGCGGGCTGTTTGTTTCAATTAAACTGGGGATCTATGACTGGCCGTTATGGTCGAAAAGTGCAAGCGCAGGCTCACCGCTTATTGACGAACAAATGGGTCGATTTTATGGGATCGGATATCCATCGGCCAGCTGATCTGAGTTTGTTTAACCAATTAGTCGCTTCAGCAGATTACCCCCTTCTGGCACAACAACCGCTCCGTAATCAGGCATTGTTCGATGAACTAAATCAAGTTAACTAACCTATTTTACTCTTATTCCGACCTGGCCGCATGTATGGAAGCTATACGCTTTGAAACTGAACCCGGATTTTTTATAACGGCCGATGCCTGGGGTGACCCGGCGAATCCGCCTGTGCTGCTGTTACATGGTGGTGGCCAAACAAGGCATTCGTGGGGCGACACCGCTCGTTGGCTGGCCGATGCAGGCTGGTACGCGATTGCCTTCGATGCACGTGGGCACGGCGACAGCGACTGGTCGGCTGAGGCCCATTATAGTATTGACTACCTGGCCAGCGACCTCCGCTCTATAGTTTCTCAGCTCGATCAGAAGCCTGCTCTGGTAGGCGCGTCGATGGGTGGCATGACGGCTCTGATTGCCGAAGGCGAGCGTCCCGCTGGTACCGAATCCATTTGCACCGCAATTGTTCTGGTCGACATTGCTCCTCGAACCGAGCAAAAAGGCATTGAGCGAATTTTTGCCTTTATGAGCAACAATCAGAACGGATTTGCCAATCTGGATGAGGCTGCCGACGCCGTTGCGGCCTACCTCCCTCATCGTCCGCGCCCATCTGATCACAGCCGCTTAGAAAAAAATCTTCGTCTGCGAAAAGGTCCATCGGGTGAGCTTCGGTATTACTGGCATTGGGACCCAACCATGCTGGCCGTCTGGCGACAAACGACAGACCCCGCCAAGCAGACTCAGAATGAAGAACGCTTGTACAAGGCCGCTCGGGCGCTAACCGTACCCACGCTGATTGTTAGAGGAGGAATCAGTGATGTAGTCAGCGAAAAAGTAATGGCGGAATTTCTGGATGCGGTTCCACACGTGCGCAGCGTGAGTGTTTCCGATGCTGGTCATATGGTTGCCGGCGACTCAAATCATGCGTTCACGAAGGCAGTAATAAACTTTTTAATGAGCGAAAGAGTGAATGAGTGAATGAGTGTGGCACATCAACTGTGTTTCGTATCTTCACTCTCTCGCTCATTCACCCTTTAAGTTTTTCACTCATTCATTCTTTCGCTCATTCACTCATTCACTCTTTATGCCCAAAAACTCCCCCCGTACACTTACTGCCTGGACTTTTTATGATTGGGCCAATTCGGTGCATTCGCTGGTCATCGTGTCCAGTATTTTTCCGGTTTATTTCTCTGCCACTGCGCTCAACGAGACAGGTGGACCCATCATTAACTTTCTGGGCATTTCCATAAAGAACTCAGTTCTGTTTTCGTATACCATCTCGGCTGCGTTTCTGTTTACGGCCCTATTATCGCCCCTTTGCTCAGCCATTGCCGATTATAGTGGCCGGAAGAAAACGTTTATGAAAGTTTTCTGCTATACCGGAGCCATCAGTTGCAGTCTGCTTTATTTTTTCACGAAGGAAACCACCACGTTTGCCATTATCTGCTTCTGGATCAGCCTCATAGGCTGGAGTGGCAGTATTGTATTTTACAACTCCTACCTGCCCGACATTGCCACCGAAGATCAATTTGATCGCGTCAGCGCGCGCGGTTTTTCGATGGGGTATTTGGGGAGTGTGTTGCTCATGATTCTGAACCTGCTGGTGATTCTGAAACGGGAGTGGTTTGGGAATATCTCGGAGGCTATGGCCTCGCGAATTGCCTTTCTCACGGTTGGCTTATGGTGGATCGGGTTCGCGCAAATTCCGTTTAGTCGACTACCCGATGGCGTTAAAAAGGCAACGGATAAAACAGGCAATTACCTGCTCAATGGCTTTAAAGAGTTGCGACAGGTTTGGGCCAGTTTGCAGGAACGCCCGCTCGCCAAACGCTTTCTGGTTTCGTTTTTTGTCTACAACATGGCGGTAATGACCGTTATGTACGTGGCCACCATTTTTGGAAGCGACGAGTTGAAACTACCCGGTCAAAGCCTGATTATCACGATTCTTCTTATTCAGCTGGTCGCCATTCCGGGGGCCTACGGATTTTCCTGGCTATCCGAGCGTATCGGCAATACATATGCCCTGATGACGGCAGTATTCATTTGGATTCTGATTTGTACCGGAGCCTATTTTGTGCAAACCGAGACGCAGTTTTTTGCGTTGGCCGCTGTCGTTGGGCTGGTGATGGGTGGTATCCAGTCGCTGTCTCGTTCAACGTATTCCAAACTCATTCCGGCTACGAGCGATACGGCCTCTTATTTCAGTTTTTACGACGTCATCGACAAGACTTCTACGGTATTTGGTACCCTGGTTTACGGGTTAATCGAACAACTAACGGGCAGCATGCGCAACAGTATACTGGCGCTGTTGGTCCTGTTCGTCATTGGGTTCCTGCTTTTATTGCGAATTCCTTCACAAAAAGTTTACCACACCCATTTGGAAACTGAGGAAGTTTCGTAGTTTTGCAGCCCGGTTGATCAAGACAGCCGGTTTCAAAGGAGGTTAGCTCAGTTGGTTCAGAGCGCTGCTTTGACAGAGCAGAGGTCAGCGGTTCGAGCCCGCTACTTCCTACTAAAATCAAAAACCCCTCAAATCAGTTTGATTTGAGGGGTTTTTGATTTTAAAGTGTATCAAATAACTAAATACACTAATGAATATATCCAAACAAGGGGTACTCTACTAAAACTAAATACTACCATTTATCAAATAAGGCTAATTCCGACTGCATTCACTTGTTGAACTCCTGAAGGAGCCCGAATAATCATTTGATAATCAATATATTACCATTCGATTCACAAGTAACGTGTCAAAATTGTAACAAAAGTTGGTGCATTTGATATATTTGCGGCCGAGGTAGACGTACCACAAAGTACTTGATTTAAGAAGGTTAGCTATTCTAGCCTACTATTGGTCATTGATCATCCTTATATGGCCCGCACTATAACTTTTACTGGAAATACATTACGCCAATACATTTTCGGTATTGATGAACATGAAAGCAGAGAAGAATATGATAAGTACAAAGAGGAGTTCTATTACCATGGAAGTAGTAATAGAAGAGCCCAAAGAAGTATGATGCAAAACAATCCTAATGTAGAGCCAATAGGGTTTTGTATACCATCAGAGTTATATTCTGATTATTACATGTTACATCAATACAGAAATGGTAGCCCTGTTTATGCTAGAATGCCAGAAGAAGATTGGAATGAATACAAAAAACCCCCACAATATATCATTACAGGACGAACATCTTTTGGAGGCCATTATGATTATACTACAGCAGTCATAACTTTAAAGGAATTTAAAACAAGTATACGTATTAGTAATTGCGCATTTATAAATTCTGTCGAAATACACCAACTCGAATCTAGCTCATATATTCATTTTTCAAACTGCATTTTTAATCAACCCATCATAATATTAGAAACGAAAGCTACAAAAATAACTTTCTCTAATTGTGACTTTGTAAATAATAAGATTTCGATTGTGGATTGTGCACTAGAGAAACTTACCATATCAAATTGTAAAAATATCGCTATCACTATTAACAACGATGTTCCACCTGTAAATTCCTACATAAAAATTAACGATTTCGATCATAATATAAAATCGATTTTATTTTCAGAACTCTTTAATGTTGAGTCAATAGACATCAAAGCTGGCAATATAAATAGTATAGAATTCAAAGACTTTATTTCCAGGAAAACTACAATTAATTTAAATGTCGATAACCTTCAAATATCCAACAATACTATAAATAATGAAAAACAAGATTATTTTTTTATTGACGAACTAGCATTTACAATAAATGCTAAAAATGAAAATTTAATCTCATTGCTAGAAAATATACATATTGGAATTTTTACCGTATCTGGCACCTTAAAGAGTTCTACAATAAATATTATAAATACTAAAGTCAATAAATTGTTTATACATGACTTCATCAATGAAGGAAAATTCAGATTCAATGATGTTGAGATTACGGATGAAGGCGAAGGTGAAATAGTAAGATCTCAATTAAGTAAAGCTGAATTTAATTATGTTGATTTTAGTAAGGCAAACAGATTTAAAATATTCTTAAGTAATATAACAGAGATAGTTACAAATAATACCATATTTCCAGTAAATATAGTTGGGAAGGATGAAAATGATTTTAAGGGAATAAGAGAAATATATAGACAACTAAAAAATGCCGCAGGAAAACAAGGAGATAGAATAAACGAATTATACTATGAAAAACTAGAAATGAGTACTCTTGAAAAAATACTAACAAAAAGCAAAAACTGGAATGATAGATTAATACTCTGGTCAAATAAAGTGTCTAATGATTATGGGCAAGATTGGACACTGTCTTTATCAGTTCTTTTGATGGGGAGCCTATATCTATTTGTTACAATTAAATTAACCTTGTATAGTATGCAATTCGATACTCCTCCAACCTTTGAGCATTTAGCACAATATATTAATTTCACATTAAATCCACTTCATAAGTTCTCCGATATTTTCTATAATTATCCTAAAGATATTAATTCTACTCAATTAGGTTTTGCACAAGTTCTCGATGCAATAAGTCGTCTATTTTCTGGATATATGATTTTTCAATTCCTCAAAGCATTTAGAAAATATGTTCGTTAACAAAACTTAATGTGTCAATTAACACTTATTACTAATCTCTCCACTCAATAGTGTGTCCCCTTCTAATAACCGGATTAGGGCGTTTGTGTCGCAAAACAAGCGCTCTTTTATTTATTCACTCCGTAATTCTCGCTGGTATTCCACAGCATCCTGACCCCACTTTATTTTCCCCGAAAACCGGCTCACATCCAATGGTTGTCCAGTAGGTGGCTTGATTTTGTCCAGGGCTTCCTTAATCTGTTTAGGCGTAGCGTCCTTTTTTAGCCGAATAGTCATAATAGTTTGTTCGTATATCTGTCCCAAAGATAACTGTCCTAAACCCAAAAAGTGAGTTAGTGAAATCATTGTAAGTTTATAACAATTGCGTTCTAACTAAGATTTCACCCCTCCCCTAACCGCTTCCCATTCAAATACTTCCGAAGCGGAATATCGTACAAGGTCATGGCGATGTACGCTTGTGCAATCATGAAAACGGTGGTTAGCGATATTATCAGGAGAAGCTCCTGGGTGTCGAGTTTGTGATTGCTGATGTAGTAGGCAAATAGCCAGATGGCCCAGTAATGCGTCATGTATAAGGGATATGATAATTTCCCCAGAAATTCGGAGAGATTGACCATGTTTGGCGATAACGTCGAACCCGCTCCCAACGAAATAATTAGCGGAAAATATAGTAACACAACCAGCGCTTCGGCCAGCCAATTCCAGCTACCATAAGGCATCAAAAAGGCAAACGATACTAAAAGGGCCAGACCTAAAAAACCGATTTTGTTTTTGATAATCCAGTTGGCGCGGTAGATGAACAATCCCGCCGAAAACGAATAGGAAACACGGGCGCAGCCATCCCAGAAATTGTCCTTACTCCAGCCGCCCATCAGATTTCCAGTCTGGTAGCTAATCCAAAAGATCCATGCGCCTGCCAATATTGTCAGCACGGCCAGATAACGACGATTGAGTCGGCAAAGGATAAGTGCATAAACCAGATTGGCGACATACTCCCAAAACAGTGACCAGGCAGGGGCGTTGAAGCCAAACAGGTTAAAAACACGCTCTTTCATGACGGGAAGCGGAATCACCAGAATTGAGCAGGTAAACAGCAATACAAGTTTACCGATCGTGTAGGCCCCCGAATTATCGACAAACGGGTCGGCCAGAAAAGCAATCAACCCCAACACAGACCCCAGAATAACCAACGGATGCAACCGGATTAGTCGGGCTTTTAAGAACTCCGTAATCCCTATTTTTTCAATTCGGTCATCATAGGCATAGCCGATAACAAATCCGGATAAGCAGAAGAAAAAGTCGACAGCCAAAAAACCATGACCAATAACGTTCTGGCGAGGATCGGGGTAGACGCATTCCATGAAATGAAAAATCACTACCGCAAACGCTGCAATGCCTCTCAATCCATCCAGAATGACAAAATGCGATTTTGGCTTTAGAAGCCCAGGAATAGTGGAATTACCGTCAGAAGGCCCGACGTTTAGGTTGGTCATGCTAGTCTTGGAAGGACAAAAGTTAATCAGAGTTGTATACTGAATGGAAGCAGCTCTATGGTAGTAGCAAAAGTACATTGTTTTGTTTTCTGTTCTTTTTTAACCGCACTCGCTAAGCAAAGCTGTTTTTTATGACGATTAAGATGAGGTATGATTTTGTTGTTTTCAGCTAAAATTGTACTTAAATCACAGAAATCATAAAAATCAGCGGTCTATTGACCCTTAAGCGTATGCAAAAACTTCGTTATACGGCCACTTTGGTCGTATCGATACTGGCCGGAATGGCTTTAGGCACTTCGTTCGCCCAAACTAAAGAAATGTACAGTGCTGAACTTATGCGTGGCCTCTCGAACAAAGGGGCGCATGTAACGAAACCATACATTACAGCCGGGGATCGAACTTACATTGTCGGCACACAAAACGGCGATTTCCCTGATCTGGGGTCGCATGTGAAAGGAGAAATGGGGGGCTTGTGGATGGCTCCGATCAAACTGCTGGATGGTTTCTGGTTAAAATTGACGGATTCAGACAAAAACGATGCTACCTGGCTAAAAGATGCCAGCGAGTTTATCACCTATCCCTACGGCAACAAATTTTCCTATAAACCTGTGCTGGATGGCATTCAGGTCGAGCGGTTCCAGTATTGCCCACAAGGCAAAGAGGGAATGGTTATTACCTATACGCTCAATAATACGACCAATAAACCGCGTCGTTTACAATTGGATTTCGTCGTCAAAACAGACGTTAGCCCCGTTTGGTATTCGCAGGAAAACAATATTATTGACGCGCCCGATTCCATCTCCTGGAATGCCAAACGGGCGGTTTATTTGGCAAAAGACACTAAACATTCGTGGTTTACGGTCTGGGGGTCTTCCGTACCCGCTAGTGGACACGCGCTCAATGTTCCGACGCCAACGGAAACCATTGGCCTGGGCAAGTCAGCCTCATCAACGCATTCGGTGGTCCTTAAACCCAATGAACACCTTACAGCCGTTTTCGTTGTAGCTGGTTCTACTAAAACCAGCGAGATGGCGCTTGCTAGTTATGAGGCTATTCTAAAAAATCGGAATCAGTTACTGCGTGAAAAACAGGCGCATTATGCAGCTATTATTAACCGGGCCAAAATTGACATTCCAGACAAGAAACTTCAGCAGGCCGTCAATTGGGGGAAAGTCGATACTGAGTGGTTAGTTAGCGATCTGACTGGTATTGGTCGTTTTCTGGGTGCTGGGGCCATTGAGTATCCCTGGCTTTTTGGCTGCGACAACTCCTATGCGCAACAGGGAGTCGTTGCCTTGGGTGGGCACGACCTGGCAAAATCTACACTCAGAACAATCAAGCAGGTTTCCGAGAAAACGAACGCCAATGGCCGTATTATCCACGAAATGTCGTCCAATGGATTTGTCGGCAATAAAGGCAATACGCAGGAAACGGCCCAGTTTGCCATAGCGGTCTGGAAAGTATTTGAGTGGACGGGCGATGTTGCTTTTCTCCGGGAAATGTATCCGTATATTCAGAAAGGAATCCATTGGCTGTTAGTGGATCAGGATAAAAATGGCAATATGTTTCCTGAAGGTTATGGCATTATGGAGGTGAAAGGGCTGAATGCCGAACTCGTTGATGTAGCCGTATACACACAGCAGGCGTTGGAAGTAGCCGCTAAAATGGCTGCCATCGTTAACGACCCAGCTTCCCAAAAAGACTATGCCCAGAAAGCCGCGCTGCTGAAAAACAAAGTCAATACATTGTTCTGGGATGAAACCGAAGGCAGCTACTGCGATTTTTATGGCACTCGCGAACAGGCCATAAAGACGACCAAAGGAGCGATAGAACAGGTCCAACTCGATCTTGATGCGGATAAACAGTCAGCATCTTTGGCTAAAAAACAAGAGTTTTATAAAAAGCTGCTTGCACATCTGGAAACGCTCCCCGCTGGTACGCAGAGAGGGTGGTTTACCAATAAAAACTGGGTGATCAGCACGCCGATCGAATCGGGGATTGCCCCGTCGGATAAAGCCATCCGATTGCTTAACAAAGTGCGCACTGAACATACCGGGGAGTATGGCCCCTACCTATCGGCCGTTGAACGACGGAATATGATGACCATTGCAACCGGTGTTCAGGCAGTAGCGGAGGCCGCCTATGGACGTACGGATGAATCCCTGTGGTACGTCAATAAAATTGTGGAAACATTTAGCCGAGTCCTGCCCGGTTCTATTTCCGAAATGATGCCCGATTATGGGTGCCCTGCTCAAGCCTGGACAATTTACGGGCTGGCGGTACCGCTCATTACCCACGTTTTTGGTGTGCAACCCGATGCCTATAAAAAAGCGATCGCATTTTCGCCACACCTGCCATCGGGCTGGGATTCTATCAGCCTGACCGAACTCCCGGTTGGCGATAACCTGATTTCGTTTGCCGTACAAAAATCCGGCAAAGGCCTCCAGTATACGCTTAACTCAAAGAACGCAGACTGGCACTATACGCTTAAACTCGCGAATCTTCGGGGTAAGAGCTACGTATTGAATGGGAAGACATTAGTCGCCAATTCGGACGAGCTGCCTATTCAGGGTAAATCAGCTACGTTACTGATTCTGGATTAATCTATAAATGACGAGTGCTTGTCTAATTTAGATTCTAGAGATTCTTTTGCTTCTAATTGATGGATTACACGCTGATTATCAGCAGAATATCACCAATAGAATCTACTTTGGTAAAGCACGAGTCCCGAACTGGATTAACGGCTTATGGTTAATCCAGCTCGGGACTCGTTTATTGACTCTAGTTAAATCGCAATTGGCTTATTTCCAGCCGCCACCCAATGCCCGATAAGTATTGATCAGGGCATGCATTTGCTGCATTCTGGTTTCAATAAGCTCCATTCTGGCCTCAAGTACATCACGTTGAGTCAGCAGCACCTCCATATAATCGGCTCTGGCAGATGTGAATAACTTGAGCGATATGTTGGTCGACTGGGTAAGTGCCTGCACCTGATTATTTTTCGCGTCGTATTTTTTACTCAGATTATCAATATTTGACAACTGATTAGCCACCTCTATATACGCATTCAATACCGTTTTCTGGTAATTATAAACGGTCTGGATTTGCTTGGCATTAGCACTTTTGTATCTGGCCGTAATGTCATTCTTGTTAACAATAGGCCCAACTAAGTCGCCAGCTAATGAAGCGACCAACGCTTGCGGAGTATTCAGCAGATACAACGGGCTATAGGACATCACGCCTAAAAATCCTCTCAGATTGAGTGATGGATAAAAGTTTGCTTTTGCGACACTGATATCCAGTTTAGCCGCTTCCAGATTCCATTCGGCCTGTCTGATGTCGGGCCGATTGGCTAACAGTTGCGATGGAATGCCCGCCTGGATTTTAGGTGGCACTAAGTCGCTAAAACTTTGCGAATTCCGCTGAACATGCTGCGGAAAACGTCCCACCAGAAAGTTGATCCGGTTTTCTGCTTCAACAATTTTCTGCTGAATTTCGTACTGAAGGCTCTGCGTTTTAGATACTTCAGCCTCAAATCGGCGAACAGCCAGTTCGGTAACCTTAGCCGCTTCTTTTTCCTGCTTGGTGATCGACAACGCGTTGTTCAGGATAACCAGGTTACGCTGAATGATATCCAGTTGTGTATCCAGCGCCAGAAGTTCATAGTATGAGTTGGCGATTTCGGCAACCAGATTGGTTACCTGGAAATTTTTCCCTTCAATAGAAGCCAGATAACTCGCTACAGCTGCTTTCTTGGCATTCCGTAATTTGTGCCAGATATCCACTTCCCAGCTAGCTGTGGCACCAAAATAGAAATTCGGCAAAACAGCTGGAGTGGGGACCCCCGGTTTTATTTCTGAAATCTCATCACTGGCCCCCTGACTGGTGTACCGGGATACTTTGTCAATACCAGCTCCACCACCCAGACCAACGAAAGGTCGGTAGGCCCCGCTTCTGGCGAATACTTCGTTGTTGGCAATCTGGATTTCCTGTAATGTAATATTAAGTTCCTGGTTGTTATACAACGCCGTGTCAATCAGGGCCGCCAGATTGGCATCTGTAAAATAGTCCCGCCATCTGGACTGCCCTGTGTTGGTGCTATCCAGCGAGTTATTGTAACTCGCTGGCACTGCTTTATTCACATCTTTCTGGACCAGAAGTGGTACCGTACAAGAGGCAGCGAATAGAGTAATAAACGTTACTCCTAATCCGCTTACTATTCGTTTATTACTCATTGATTTCACTTTCTTCAGGTTGGTGGAAACTGTCTACTGAATGAACCAGGTTTTCAGTTAAGGAACTATCATCTTCATCTTTAATCATCTTCCTGCCATCGGCCAGACTACCAAATATGTAGTATAGTCCAGGGATGATGATGACCCCAAAAATGGTTCCGAATAACATACCGCCCATGGCCGATGCACCAATCGTACGGTTCCCAATCGCACCAGCTCCTTTCGCAATGATCAGCGGGATCAGACCAGCTACGAAAGCGAAGGAAGTCATCAGAATCGGGCGGAAACGAACCTTGGCACCCTCAATAGCTGCGTTCAGAATGGTTTCACCCTGCTGACGTTTCTGAACTGCAAATTCTACAATCAGTACGGCGTTTTTACCCAACAGACCCACCAGCATGATCAGACCGATCTGGGCATAAATGTTGTTCTCCAGCCCCATTGCTTTTAAGAGGAAGAACGAACCGAATATACCAACCGGCAGCGAGGTTAATACCGCTAACGGAATGATGAAACTTTCGTATTGGGCCGCCAACACCAGATAAACGAAGGATACCACAATCAGGAAGACAATCAGCGTCTCGTTACCCCGAATCGATTCGTCGTACGAAAGACCTTCGAAGGCAATGTCATAGCCTTTTGGCAGGGTCTTCGCAGCAACTTCCCGGATGGCCGCGATGGCATCTGCCGTCGTGTAGCCTTTCGCTGGTTGTCCCTGAATAGCCGCTGAATTGTACAAATTGAAGCGGGTAATTTCGTTCGGTCCCTGGCCTTTTTTCAACTTCATGAACGCTGAGTAAGGCACCATTTCGCCCGCGTCGTTTTTAACGAACAGCTTCAGAATATCAGAAGGTAGTCTTCTGAACTCAGGATCAGACTGCACGTATACCTTGAAGAACTGGTTGAATTTAATGAACCCTTGTTCGTAGGTACTACCGATCATGATGTTGAGGTTATCCATCGCTTTACCGATCGATACACCTTTCTGCATGGCCAGGTTGTTGTCAATTTCCAGTTCGTACTGAGGATAGTTGGCTGCAAAGAAGGTAAATAAGCCCATCAGCTCTTTCCGTTTGCCCAGATCTTCCATGAACTTTTTGTTCACCTGATCAAATTCATGGTAGTCTGTTTCGGTGTTTTTATCCAGCAAACGCATGGAGAAACCGCCTGATGTACCGAAACCTGGAATAGCTGGTGGCTCGAAGAATTCGATGGTCGCGCCAAGGTTTCGTGTTTTCCCTTCCAGCTCTTCCATGATTTCCTTTACGTTTTTAGAACGATCGCCCCAGGGCTTGAGGTTGATCAGACAGGTACCGGCGTTAGAACCCCGACCTTCTGTCATGATCTCGTAACCAGCCAGTGAAGACACCGATTCGATACCTGGAACCTCTTCGCAAATTTTCTGAAGCGACTGAGAAACCTGGTTGGTTTTTTCCAGCGTGGTGCCTGGTGGCGTCTGAATGATGGCGTAAATCGTGCTCTGGTCTTCGTTCGGGATAAAGCCTGCTGGCAGAATCTGGTTCTCGTAGGCAATGCCCAGACAGAAAGCGACTAAGATCAGGAACGTAACGAATCGTCGGTTAACAATCAGTCGCAACAGACCTACATAGCGTCCAGTCATCTTATCAAAGCCCCGGTTGAAGCTATCGATCATCTTGGTCAGAATATTTTTCTTCTGCGCATGTCCATGATGATTTTTCAACAACATGGCGCACAACACAGGCGTCAGTGTTAAAGCGATCAACGCCGAAATTACAATAGAGCTAGCCATCGTAATCGAGAACTGACGATAGAAGGTACCAACCGGACCCGTCATGAAGGAGATCGGCAGGAATACCGATACCATCACCAGCGTAATGGCTATAATAGCACCACTAATCTCACCCAGTACTTGCTTAACGGCCCCAAAGGGAGATAAATGCGGTTTTTCTTCCATCTTGGCGTGCACCGCTTCCACGACCACGATGGCATCATCGACCACGATACCGATAGCCAGTACCAACGCGAAGAGCGTAATTAAGTTGATGGAAAGACCAAACGCCTGAATCACAAAGAACGCACCAATCAAGGATACCGGTACCGCAAGAATTGGAATCAGGGTTGACCGCCAATCGCCCAGGAATATAAACACCACGAAGGCCACCAGAATAAACGCATCCCGCAACGTATCAATTACCTGCTCGATCGATGCATCCAGGAAGTTCGAAACGTCGTAACTAATTTTATAATCCACGCCCGGCGGGAAGGACTCCTTCATTATTTCGAGCTTATGCTTCACCTGCTCGATTACATCGCTGGCATTACTACCATAGTTTTGCCGCAACACGATAGCCGCCGATGGGTGTCCATCCAGATTGGAGTAGATGTTCACGAATTCACTACCCAATTCAACCCGGCCAATATCCCTTAAGTGAATGCTTTCCCCCTGCGCGTTAGCGCGAATAATAATACTTTCGTATTCCTTGGGTTCGCTATACCGTCCTTTATACGTAAGTACGTATTCAAGCGATTGGGCAGCAATACCGGAGCTTTGACCAAGTCGGCCCGGCCGACCAATGATACTTTGCTCCCCTAAGGCCTTCATTACTTCTTCTACCGAAATGTTGTAGGCCCGCATCCGGTCAGGGTTCAGCCAGACACGCATGGCATACCGCCGACTACCCAATATTTGTGCTCTGGCCACCCCTTTCGTCCGCTGGATTTCGGGGATCATTTTAACCGTAGCGTAGTTGAACAGGAACTTCTCGTCAATCCCCTTTTCTTTGGCGTAGAGGTTGACGTACATCAACATACTAGGCTGGATTGGCGTAATAATAACCCCTTCTCGTTGAACCAGCTCAGGCAAGAGCGGCATAACCTGGTCAACCCTTGTTTTTACCCTGATAACGGCATCGTTCGGGTCCGTTCCCGGTTCAAAAATAATCCGAAGGGTAGCTTCACCGGCGCTGGTTGCATCGGTTGCTATGTAACGCATGTCCTGAACCCCGTTGATCGCCTGTTCCAGCGTAATCAGCGTTGATTTAACCAATACATCAGCACTGGACCCTGGATAGTCAATAAATATGTTTACGGTAGTAGGCGCAATATCCGGGAATTGAGAAATCGGCAACTGCTTGATTGCCAGTACACCGATAAAGACTATCATGATGGATATCACGATAGCAAATACCGGTCTACGAATAAATTGTGTGAACATATCTTTTGCTTTAAGTAAATGAATAATTCAAAATCGGGGCCGCCCGTGCGGACTAATGTATAATGAGTAATAGCCTGATAATGAATTGACTTCCATTGTCCATTAGTCATTATACATTAACCATTTACTTACTCGGCATATAGCCCCAGATTCGAGATAACAGCAGCAGGCTGCACGAATTTGTATTCTATTTTTTCGTTCTCTTTCACCTGCCGTAAGCCTTCCAGAAGGATCTTATCATCTTTGCTCAGACCCGATCGAACAACAAAAATGTGTGGCATCTCTGCGCCTATCGTGATCTCTCTCGACCGAATTTTGTTGTCTTTATCCACTACATATACGTACTTCTTTTCCAGAACCTCGAACGTAGCTTTCTGTGGGATGATCATGGCGTTTCTAAGCGGCAGAGTCATCTGAATATTGCCGGTTTCGCCGTGCCGTAACAAGCCATTTGGATTGGGGAATGTAGCCCGGAAAGCAATGTTACCAGTTTCATTGTTAAAGTCGGCCTCAATCGTTTGAACCACACCCGGATAGTTATAAATCCGTTGGTTGGCCATCAGTAAGTTTACACTGTTCAGATTTTCCTGCTGAGCGTGCGTTTTGTAATTCAGGTACTCGGCTTCCGGAACGTTGAAATACACCCACATTTTACTGTTATCCGAAAGTGTGGTTAGTAAATCACCTTCGTTAACAAGGCTTCCCAATCGTACCTGAAAGTGATCCATGATTCCATCGAAAGGTGCTCTTACTTCCGTAAAGCCCAAATGCACTTTGGCTAACGATACTTCAGCATTTGCCTTATCGAGCTTCGCTTTTGCCAATGCTAATTCGTTTTTCGAAACGATATTACTATCGGCCAGCGCTTTGGTGTTTTTATACTCAACACCAACAAAATTGGCTTCCGCTTCTGCTTTTTGTAATTCAGCCTGATATTGAATCGGCAGAATCTGGAACATCAATTGCCCTTTTTTGACGTATTGACCTTCATCCACAAAAATCTTCTGAAGGTAACCCTTTTCCAGCGCCCTTAACTCGATGTGCTGGATAGACCTAATCTGACACACATACTGATTTGTAATGGTCGTGTCTGTCAACAAAGGGCTGCTGACCGAATATTTAATTTCCTCCTCTTTTTCCTCTTCTTTATGAGTACAGCTTGTATAACCTAATAACGTACACAAGCTTATAAGCATTAGCATCAGACTTCTCTTCATGATAATCTAAATTTATTACAAGAAACTTTTTTAAAATTTTAATAAGTGAGCGCTAGCCAATTTGTTTTGTTGTCGAACTTTTTGATTTTCAAGACCTACATCAGCCCGTCTGGTTTTTTCTACGACTGCAGTTAACGGGTAAACCGAGCTTGACAAAGCTACTAAAAGCGACCATGACTAAAACATTTTTTCATGTAACGACTAAATCATAGGCCGGTTGATCTGATCCCATGTCCGTAGAGTATATGAATTTTTCAAACGGATTGTCGGCGGCTTCGGCAAGTTGAAGAAGGGCTCGCTGGGCACAGAGAAATCAATGGGACCTAGACGCCAATGGGCTTAGAATCGACTTACACAAAGGTATTTTACCAGTACGCGGACTACATTAAAAAAAACTTAAGACCCGATTAGAAATTCTTTAAACAATTATTTTTTTTTGGACAATACCGTGTCAGGCACAGGCTATTCTGATTTTCATGCGGTTTTAATTGTACAATTTAAACAAATAGTTGTTATTAAAATTGACTTAAGCAAAATTGGTTAAAGAATGATGAAAAGAATATTAAAAACGGGTTAGAAGTCATTTTAATCATTTCCGGAAAGAATATGGTTTATAAATTTGGCAAGGTCAAAGCGCTATTCTTATGCAAATCTTACTGGTTGACGAAGATGTTAAACTGGCAATGTCTCTGAAGCGTAGCCTAAGGGAGTATGGCTTTAAGGTTTCTGTAGCGCTCGATGGAGCAAGTGCCCGAAAGCTAATCGGGTTTGGGGGGATTAATTTGATTATAACCGAAATTAATCTGCCCGATATGAGTGGCTACGAACTTTGCCGTGACATCCGGTCTCAGAATATCCAAATCCCTATTATTATCCTCACCACTCAGGGAGCTATTGAGAGTAAACTGACCGGGTTTGAAACTGGCGCCGACGACTATGTGGTTAAACCTGTCGAGTTTAGCGAACTACTCGTTCGAATTAAGGCGAATATTAAACGTAGTTACCAATCCTACGATGTTGAACTAGCTGAGTCAACTCAGCTAACGATGGCTGATTTAACGCTCGATCTTCGAACAAAGACAGTCAATAGGGCGGGAAATAAACAGATCAACGTGACACCCCGCGAATTTGCCTTACTGGAGTATTTCTTACGAAATAAAGGAACGGTACTCAGTCGCGAAGAGATTACGCAGAATGTTTGGGAAATGCCGACGAACGTTGGCAACAATTTACTCAACGTATATATGAACTCGTTGCGTAAAAAAATTGACAAGGATTTTGACATAAAGCTAATCCACACCCGGAAAGGAATCGGTTTTGTCATGAAAGAATACGACAAATATGACAATGCCTAAACCACGCTGAGTTTGTCTCAAGTAGCGTAATTGGAGAGTCTCTTGTTGTAGAACTGACCGATAAAACGAAGAAGAGGCTTTATACGTCGACTGGTTCGGAATCGCTGAGTAGTGTTGGTAAACGATTAGATTTACTTTGTTGTCGATTTTTTTAGCTTACTGAGCGTAATTGGTACTGTCGGCCGCTGTCTGGGTTTGTGCACTGAGCGTCCAGAAAATGCCAGCTACAACAAGAAATCCCCATTTGTTTACCCGTTCATTTATAGATAAGAAGCTCATCATTCCTTTTCTAAATTGGGTAGGAAAGCGGTTAATATACCCAATAAAGGCAAAAACGAACACACATAAAAAACGTAGTTGATGCTTGTCTCGTCGGCAAGTTTACCAAGCAAAGCCGACCCCAGACCGCCCATGCCAAAAGCAAAACCGAAGAATAAACCCGCTATCATCCCCACCTTTCCGGGCATCAGTTCCTGAGCGTAGACAATAATGGCCGAGAAGGCTGATGAGATTAATAAGCCAATACACACAGAAAGTACACCTGTCCAAAACAGATTTGCGTAAGGCAGCAGGAGTGTAAACGGAGCGGCTCCCAGAATAGAAATCCAGATAATGTATTTTCGCCCAAATCGATCGCCCAACGGGCCGCCCGCCAGTGTTCCAACAGCAATTGAAGCCAAGAAAATAAACAACTGAATCTGAGCACTTTCGACCGATAGTCCGAATTTGTCCATTAAGTAAAACGTATAATAACTGGTCATTCCTGCCAGATAGAAGTACTTGGAAAAAATCAGTATCAGCAGAATTGCCATCGAAGCGATGATCCGGGCATGACTTAAGCCTACCCGATTCTCGGTAAGGGTTTTACTTACTTTGGGCAAAGCAACTGTTTTATACCACTGCCCTATCTTCGTCAGCAAAACAATTCCGAATAAGGCAACTAAGCCAAACCACATCACACTTCGTTGCCCAAATGGAACAACGAGCAAGGCAGCCAGCAAAGGCCCTAATGCACTCCCCGCATTACCACCCAGCTGAAAAATCGATTGAGCCAATCCCCGTTTTCCACCCGACGCTAAATAGGCAACCCGCGAAGAATCGGGGTGAAAAATAGAAGACCCGATTCCGATTAGGCTGACAGAGGCCAAAATCCAGTAAAAACTCGATGCGTAAGCAAGACTTACCAGCCCCAACAACGAAATACCCATGCCGAAGGCCAGCGAAAAAGGCTTAGGGTGCTTATCTGTATAAAAGCCAACAAACGGTTGAAGGATTGAAGCCGTTAACTGATAAGCTAACGTCACAAGCCCAATTTGGGAGAAATCAAGATGGAAGCTAACCTTAATCAGCGGATAAATAGCAGGGATGATCGCCTGAAGCATATCGTTCAACAAATGAGCCAGGCTAATTGAGTACAAGACCGAATAAGCAGTTTGCTGAATACGTTCTTCGGGTTGCTGGATAGGCGTCAGTTGTCCATTATTCATCATATCATCTGATGTTTAAACCTAAAAAAATTAATGTTTCAGAATCTGGGTTGCGTAGTTCAGCGCTTTTATCTCATCACGCTCTTTAATACTCTGAAGCAGTGCTTTATGCAGACCGTTAGTCTGAACAAATGCCTTTGTATCCGGATAAATCTGCAGAAACCAACTTTTCAGACGATCCGAAAAAGCTTGATACATATCGGTCAAAATAGCATTACCCGATGCCTCGGCAATGCTTAGATGAAAGTTAATATCGGCCTGTATGCATTCTTCCAGCAACCCGTCATGCGCTGCCTGAACACGTTGTGCCAGAAATTCTTCCATACGCTCAAGCTGTTGTTGTGTACGGTTGATGGCAGCTTTCTGCGCAATTTTCACTTCAATCAGTTGCCGTACCTCATCAATGTCGCTGGCTTCAGCTCGCTTTAAGCGTTGGTCCAGTGTCTCATTACTAGATGAATACGCCTTAATAAATGTCCCAACACCTTGCTGAACGCGCAGCAAGCCCGAATTCGCCAGCATGCGAACGGCTTCCCGAATGGTCGATCTACCGACACCGTACTGTTTCATCAGTTCGGGTTCGGTAGGCAGTTTCTGATCGGCCACGTAATGCCCTAATTGAATGTAGTTGCTGATCTGATTCGCAACTTCTTCGGCAAGTGACCGTTTTTGTATTGGGCTATTCATCATATCATCTGATGACAAAGGTAGCCTGTTTTTTGAACAGGTCAACTTTTTTTATACATTTCCATGTTCCACGCCTTTATTGCCTTACCCTATTGATTATCCGGCTGTAATTGTAAATACCGGCGTTTCCTGAAAACGGGAAGCCACAATAAGCTTGGTGTTGCCCATATGAGGCATAAATAAATCGCTGGCTACCTGCGGACAATTATTGTCTTTCGAGAGGTGAGCCAATAGCACGTGGCTCATGTAGTCGGGCTTGTGTGCTCTGAACAGATCCAGTGCCTGCTGATTCGACAAGTGCCCCTTTCCGCCCCGAATCCGTTGTTTAAGGAAATACGGATAACGACCATTTGCCAGCAAATCATCGTCGTAGTTGGCCTCTAGAAAGGCCGCATGACATTTCTGGAAATGATGAATCAGATGCTCACAGGGAGCACCAATATCTGTGAAGACGCCCACATTCGTTTCTTTGTAAGAGACCAGAAAACTATGTGGATCACTGGCATCATGCAATTTGGGGAAGGCCGTAACACAGAGATCGCCAATCCAGACCGGCTCGTATCCCCGCAAGGCCCGAAGTGGGAACGTTTGAATGGAAAAGCCCGAATTTTGTAACGTACCGGGTGTGATAAAGACCGGCAACTGATATTTTTTAGCAAGTTGAGGAATACCCCGGATATGGTCGGAATGTTCGTGAGAAACAAAAATTGCCTTCACCTTATCCATCGATAAACCCAGACGCAGCATCCGCCGTTCGGTTTCTTTACAGGAAATACCCGCATCAATCAGGACTGCTTCCCGGTCATTTCCAACGTAATAGCAATTTCCGTTACTGCCCGAATTTAAGGAGGTAATAAACAAACTCATGATAATCTAACAAGCTACGTATTGACAATGATTCTGTAGATTCTATCGATTCTAAACGTTTAGAATCGATAGAATCTACAGAATCAATTTACTCTGTTAGACGAAGATACGCCTTTATCAGGCATGTGCAGGCTGTTCACCCTCTTTCGGGTCGTCTTTTTTTGCATTCGCCTTTAAGGCCGCCAGCCCTTTCTTGCCATAGGCCAGCCGGGTAATGCCAACATATAAAACCGGCACAACGAAAATAGCCAGTGACGTAGCAGCCAGCATACCGCCTAACACGGTACGGCCAATGGTAGCTCTGGCAACACCCCCTGCCCCACTTGCCAGGGCCAGCGGGAATACCCCCAGGATAAACGCCAGCGATGTCATCAGGATTGGGCGCAATCTCAACCGAACGGCTTCGATAGTTGATTCGAGCAAGTCCTCCCCTTTATCGACGCGCTCTTTGGCAAATTCCACGATCAGGATGGCGTTTTTGGCTGCAAGACCAATCAGGGTAATCAGACCAATCTGAGCGTACACGTTATTGGTTAGATAAGGGAACAGAATGAGTGCCGTAATCGCCCCTAAAGCCCCAATTGGTACGGACAGGAGTACGGAGAACGGCACCGACCAGCTTTCGTATAAGGCAGCCAAGAACAGGAACACGAAACCAACTGACAGCATGAAAATGTAAATCGAACTACTGCCCGCATTGATTTCCTCCCGGCTTAGTCCACCAAAGTCGTAAGCATAGCCAGCGGGAAGCACTTTAGCCGCCACTTCCCGAAGAGCGTCGTTGGCCTGGCTACTGCTATACCCTGGTTTAGCAACGCCATTCAGTTCGACAGAGCGGAACAGGTTAAAGTGGGATATCAACGGCGCGTTCTCGATTACACTGGTTTTGATTACTGTGCTAATGGGCACCAACTGACCCGCCCCATTGCGAACATAATATTGATTAAGTGCCTTTATATCATCCCGGTACATGGTATCGGCCTGCGCAACGACCCGGAATTTGCGACCATAAATAATGAAATCGTTGACGTACTGACTTCCCAGCAACGTTTGCATAGTCGTGTAAACGGAGCTAACCGAAATACCCAGTTTTTTACATTTATCCCGATCAACATCGACTCGATACGCAGGCGATTTAGCCGTGAAATACGTAAAAGCGCGGCCAATTTCCGGGCGTTTGTTAGCCTCAGCCAGAAAATTCTGTACAACCCCATCAAATGCCTGGACATCATCATTGGTTTCGCGCTGTTGAATCTCGAAAGTAAACCCTGACGATTGGCCCAACCCCGGAATAGCGGGTGGTTGTAATACCTGTGGCCGAGCATCGTTTAAGCCCGATAATGCCTTCTGTAGCTTCACCACAAGTGAATCGGCCTGCATATTCCGCTCCTTCCGCTCCTCCCAGGGTTTTAAGGATATAAAGACAGTCCCGCTGTTTGATTTAGACGCGAACGTAACTGCGTTCAGACCACCCAGAGCCGCAAAGTGAGCAACGTACGGCTGCTCTTTCAGCGTACTCATTATCTTGTTGAGCACCACCAAACTACGAGTCGTAGAAGCCGCTTCGGGAATTTCAAAGGTAACGATCAGTCGGCCTTCATCTTCGGTTGGAATGAAGCCGGTCGGTTTGGCGCGGAACAATAAGCCAGTGCCAATATAAACCACAACCAGACCTACAATAACTAGTGGTGTGGCTTTGATGAGCCGCTTCACGCCATTGGAATAGGCATTCGTAATCCGCTCGAACCACTGATTAAACTTGTAAAACAGCTTGTTCAGCCCCGTTGCTTTTTCATCAATGTGCATCGGGCGCAACAGCAGTGTACACAAAGCGGGGGTCAGCGATAAGGCGACAAAAGCCGAAATCAGTACCGACACCGCAATCGTGATCGCAAATTGCTGATACAAACGGCCGACGATACCCGGAATAAAACCTACCGGCACAAACACAGCGGCCAGAATCAGGGCGATAGCAATAACGGGAGCCGAAATCTCACGCATGGCTTCTCGGGTAGCCTCCTTGGGTGTCATGCCCTTATCGAGGTTAACTTGTACGGCTTCTACCACCACAATGGCATCATCCACCACAATCCCGATCGCCAACACAAACGCAAAGAGAGTCAGCGTGTTTATGGTAAAGCCCAATGGCACAAACAAGGCGAATGTACCCACAATGGACACCGGAATGGCCAGCAAGGTAATAAGGGTAGCCCGCCAGCTCTGGAGGAACAAAAACACAACAAGGATAACCAGAACCAATGCTTCCAAAAGCGTTTCGACCACTTCGGAGATAGACACCTGAATCACCGATACCGACTCAAAGGGAACGACATATTCAATGTCTTTGGGGAAGGTTTTTTTCAGGTTGTCCATAGCCGCATACACACCTTCGGCAGTGGCCAGCGCATTACTACCCGGCAACTGATAGACAAGCAAGTACGAAGCCCGTTTGCCATCTACGAACGAATTGCTGGCATAGGAAAATTTACCCAACTGCACCCGCGCAACATCTTCTAGATACACAAGAGACCCTTTCGAGGGATCGCTACGAACAATGATTTTTTTAAAATCCTCCTCCTTACTTAGTCGGCTATTGGTAAAAACGGAATACTCAAAAGCCTGCGAAGCGGGCTGGGGCGAAGCACCTACCGAACCACCAGCCACCTGAAGGTTTTGCTCCTGTAAAGCAGCAACTACGTCGTCGGGGGTCATTCCGAGTTGGGTCAACCGGTCGGGTTTGAGCCAGATACGCATACTGAAATCATCGGCCCGGCTGAAAATATCGCCCACACCTGGTACCCGTAATAAGGCATCCCGAATGTAAATGTTTGTGTAGTTATCCAGAAACGAGACATTGTGCGTACCGTTTGGCGAATAAATAGCCACCAGCATAAACAACGATGGATTCCGTTTACGAACCACAACCCCCAGACGCGTAACTTCCTGTGGTAATTGTGGCTGAGCAATACCAACGCGATTCTGCACATCCAGGGCTGCAATATTCACATCGGTACCAACCTTAAATGTCACGTTCATGGTCATTCGACCATCGTTCGTGGCATTGGTCTGTACGTAGTCCATACCCGGTGTACCATTCACCTGCGTTTCGATGGGTGTAGCCACGGTCTGTTCTACCGTCTGGGCATCGGCACCCGTATACGTACCCGTCACCTGCACAACCGGCGGTGTAATATCGGGATACTGACTGACCGGCAAACTCAATAAGGCCAGCACACCCAACGCAACAATCACAACGGATGCGACTATGGCCGTAACGGGTCGATTTATAAATATTTCTGCGAACATGTCTTTTTAGGAGTGAGGAGTGGGAAGCGAGGAGCGAGAAGGCTGACACATCAGCAACTCCTCTCTCCTCATTTCTCGCTCCTATTACTTACTTTACTTGCACCTTTGCTCCATCCCGAATTTTCTGCGTGCCCTCGGTTACAATGGTTTCGCCTTCGGTTAGGCCATTTTTCACGATTACCTGACCGTTAATGCGAGCACCCAGAGTCACTTTTTTCTGACTGACCTTACTGCTATCGCCCACCACAAACACAAAATATTCGCTCATCTGCTCAGTTACCGCCTGGTACGGAATCAGCAATTGGGGCTCCCCACTGCTGTTTTTCACCCGAACATTGGCATTTAGGCCCACCTTTAACTGTTTATTGGCGTTTGGAAAGGCAACTCGAACCCGCAACGTACCGGTTTGGGGATCAACCGCCCGGTCAATGATTTTCACAGTACCAGGATATGGGTATTTACTACCATCGGGCAACATGAGTATCAGCGTTGAATCGCGGACGACATTGGGCTGGTTCTGTAATTTGAGAAACCGTGGAATCTGCGATTCATCAATCTGAACATCTGCCGCAATCGGATTGTCCGACGAGATAGTATTGAGTGGTGTTGAGCCGGGGGCTACAGCCGCACCTAATCGTACCTGCGAGATACCAATTGTGCCATCCATTGGCGCATAGATGGTTGTGTATTTCAGATTTGTTGCCACTTGCTGGATGGTAGCCTGAGAAGCTTCAACCTGCATTTTGGCCGCTTCCAGGGTAGCGTTGGCATTATCGACCAGTTGCTTGGCTACCGCATCCTGCTGCGCCAGCGTATTGTACCGATCAGCATCTTTCTGAGCCCGGTTTAGGTTGGCTTTCTGCACATTCAGATTGGCTACAGCCTGATCGTAGGTTGCCCGATATTGCTGAGGGTCGATGGTATACAGTTTTTGTCCTTTACTAACGTGTTGACCATCCTGAAAAAAGATCCCCGTAATATTTCCGGCTACCTGCGGCTGAATATCCACCTGCAGAAGAGCCGTTACGGTCGCCGGGAATTGATCATAGTAAACAGCACTGCCTTTAGTAACCTTCACAGCCGTTACTGCAGTAGGAGGTGGTGGGGCTTGCTGTTGATTTTTATCTCCGCCACAGGCGGTAAGTAACAAGGCCAGGAAAGATCCCGAAATGGCCAGATTTATAGGATGCTTCATAATTTTTTGTGTATCCAGCCCAAAAGTCTGATACATTATTTTGGATAGAACTACCGAGTTGGTAAGCCCGGTATCAGGTCAGTTAGTATCAAATCTGGATTACGCCGAGGGATCGCTGAACGTCTAATTTGCTGACTAGCACTTGATACAATGCGTTAAATACATTTAGTCGGGCAGTGCGAAGATCGGCTTCAGCAATGGTCACGTCCAGGTAGGTTTTGATGCCAGATCGATATTGCAGGTTAATAACCCGGTATACATCTTCGGCTAGCTGCTGATTTTCGACCAGTGCCAGATAATTCGCCAGGTTACCTTTATAGTTGGCTAAAGCCGTTGCATACTCCGCGTCGACAGCACTATTCAGGGCGGCCAAATCCCAGTTAAGTCGTTGAACCTGCAACTCTGCAATTTTTGTCTGATGAATACGCCGTCCTCCCTGAAAAATAGGTAGTGTTAGTGTTAAGCCAACCAGTGAGTTCGGAAAGGAAAGACTGTAAAGCTGCCCGAATGAACTATTCTGATACAACAAGTTATAGTTGCCAAAGGCCGATACCGAGGGTAAATAGGCCCAGCGATTGTAACGAACATTGGCATCCAGCAATCGGCCCTGCGTTTGCAAAAGCTGATACTCAATTCGGTTTTGTGGATTCACCAGTTGCAACGTATCCAGAGCAACTTCGCGAACCAGTTGCAGGGTATCATACGACACGGCCAGTTGGCTGTTCGGTGGATAGCCCATGGTTTGTTTTAGCGTCTGGTATTTGGCCCCAATCAGATCTCGATACTGCTTTCGTTGGGCCAGCGAATTGTTGAGGGCAATCTTCGCTCGCTGGGGATCGGTTTTGTCGACAATACCACTTTGATACTGGTTCGTCGCGTCCTGTAAACTGCGCTGCAATCGGGCAATGTCCTGACTCAGAATATCAACCTGACGTTGCGTCAGAATCAGGTCATAAAATGCTTTGCTAACATTGACCACCACATCAATCTTATTTTTGACGGTGGTTTGTGTAGCCTGCGTCCGATAAACATCAGCAGTCCGACTAGCTAATAAAACATCCCGATTAAAAATACTTTGCGTCACTGAAAGCGAAGCTGTCGAGGTGTTGGCCGCTCCCAAGCTTACCGGCTGTTTTTCGCCCGTAGTGGCGTTGGGAATGAGTGTAACGGGTAGTTTGAGGTAGTGAAGCAGATTGTACGAAGCATTGATTTGCGGATACCAGGCGGCTAATGAACTTTGCACGGTACGTTCGGCAATATCCTGATCAATAATCGATTGGCGAACAACTGGCTGATGGCCTAAAGCGTACTGAATGCAATCGGCTAAATAGGCTTGCCTGGCTAAAGAATCCGTTGTTTTCTGAGCTACTACATCAATTGAAAAAAACCACCCAATCGTAAAAAGAAAGGCAATAAACGTTTTATTCATACAGAACACCCGTCGTTCGAATATAGTCAACAGCGTGTACTACTTACAACTCGTTCGAGCAACCATTTTGTTCGTTCATGGCCAATAAATTAGCGATTGGAATAAGCTACTTAAGTAATTCTGCGAACCTGCCTATCCGTAAAACAACTTTCTTTATTATCCTGATAATGAAGCGATTTAACCAGTGGCTAATTTTTGAACGATGCCAGTAAGCGCCATGTTAAAATATCTTTAATCTGTTCATTTAGGCCTCTGACAACCCTAAAACGTCCAGCCAACGGTACCAATTCAGCTGGATTTTTGCGAATGCGATAGGGCCTTTTCGGCACCTACACACCACAACCGAAAATTCGTTCGTTTTTGCTTTAGCACAGTTTGGGTTTGCCAAAGCGGGGCAAAGGCCGTAATTTTCGCACTATTTATCAGTACGCAACCACATGACTGAAGCAACTAAAGATTCCGGCGAAGGCGTTACCAACGAAAATAATTCTGTCAATGGCAGCGGTGTTGGCAATTCCCTCAACTTTATTGAACAAATCGTAGAAGAAGACCTGGCCGCTGGCAAGAACGGTGGGCGTATTCATACGCGCTTCCCACCCGAACCCAACGGCTATTTACATATTGGCCACGCCAAATCTATTTGTCTGAATTTTGGGCTGGCCGATAAATACGGCGGGCAGACAAACCTCCGTTTCGACGACACCAATCCTGTTACGGAAGATACCGAATACGTCGATTCGATCAAGAACGATGTTCGCTGGTTAGGCTTTAACTGGGAGAACGAATTTTATGCATCCGATTACTTCGACACGATTTATTCCTTCGCCGAAACCCTGATTCAGAAAGGATTAGCGTACGTAGATGATTCGACATCGGAGGAAATTGCCGCTCAGAAAGGTACACCTACCGAACCAGGTCGACTGAGTCAGTACCGTGACCGGAGCGTTGATGAAAATCTCGATCTGTTCCGGCGGATGAAAGCGGGCGAGTATCCCGATGGTGCCAAAGTTCTCCGGGCGAAAGTCGATATGGCTTCGCCGAACATGCAGTTGCGCGATCCAATCATTTACCGCATCAAGCACGCGCATCACCACCGCACAGGCGACGCCTGGTGTATTTACCCGATGTACGATTTCGCGCACGGACAATCCGACTCGATTGAGCACATTACGCACTCGCTTTGTACGCTGGAATTTGAGGTGCACCGTCCTTTATACGATTGGTTCATTGATAAACTTAACATCTTCCCTTCTCGCCAGATCGAGTTTGCGCGGCTTAATTTGACCTACACGGTTATGAGCAAACGTAAACTGAAACAACTGGTGGAAGATGGGCATGTAAGCGGTTGGGACGATCCCCGGATGCCAACCATTGCTGGTATTCGCCGTCGTGGCTATACGCCTGCCAGCATCCGCGAATTTGCCGACCGTATCGGGATTGCCAAACGCGATAACCTGATCGATGTAGGTTTGCTGGAGTTTTGTATCCGTGAAGAACTGAACAAAACGACTCATCGGGTGATGGCTGTTCTCGACGAAAAGCCGCTGAAACTAGTCATTACGAATTATGAACTGGGTCGGGAGGAAATCATGCGGATTGAAAACAACCCCGAAGATGCCACCGCCGGAGAGCGCGATGTTCCGTTCAGTCGGGAGGTGTACATTGAGCGGGACGATTTCATGGAGAACCCGCCGAAAAAGTTCTTCCGATTGTTCCCTGGCGGTATGGTTCGGCTAAAAGGAGCTTATATCATTAAGTGCGATGAGGTGGTCAAAGACAACGCTGGTGAAATTATTGAACTACGTTGTTCGTACATCCCCGAAAGTCGCAGTGGCTCCGATACGTCTGGGATCAATGTAAAAGGCACCATTCACTGGGTATCGGTTCCGCACGCAGTAGAAGCTGAAGTTCGTCTGTATGACCGCCTATTCTCGGTAGAAAACCCTGCCGCCGATGAACGTGAATTCCGGGAGTTATTGAATCCAAATTCGCTGGAAATCGTGCGCGCTTTTGTTGAACCGGCTCTGGTTGAAGCGGCTCGTTCTGGCGCACAAAGCAACTTCCAGTTCATGCGTAAAGGCTACTTCATCCTCGACCAGGATTCTACCGTTGATCGGCCCGTATTCAATCGGACCGTCACGTTAAAAGATGGCTGGGCGAAGGAACAGAAGAAAGGGTAACAACGATGTTGACATATCACACTATAAAAAAGGGCACCCTACACACAGGGTGCCCTTTTTTATAGTGTGATATGTCAACGTGAATAATGGGTATAAACTAAAACTACCATCTGTTTATCAGCCGTTTATAATGTTATTTTTTGTCCTCCCGACGGTAGGAGGGATCTTCGGTAAATAACCAGTTGCCGAAGATCCCTCCTACCGTCGGGAGGACAAAAAACTAGTATAATTCTATTCGTAAATCATCCATAATTCACGTCAAACCAGCTCCTTTTTCGAGCGTAGCCATTCGGGCTTGGTGGTTGTCACGCGGGCTTTGAGTTCGTTCAACATGGCGTATAAGCCGTAATACGTGCGATTTACGTACAATCCATCCTGAGAGCCCCGCGCCACTTTCGAGTTTTTTAGTTCCTGTATGTTCGCTAATCCTTCGGCAAAGGCGTATACTTTCGTGAAATAGGCATCGTCGCCAAAATCAAACGAATCAACGGCAAAAGGTTCGGCCAACATTTGGGTCATTTCTTTGAATAAATCCGAGAAAAAGACTCGCTCTTTTGGCGAATCGGCGGGGGTTAAAAACTCCAGATTCTCAAAAATTTCCTCGGTCAGTTCCGCATTCTCAAGCGTGTCGGGGTTAACCAATCGGAAGTAATTATCGTAGTAGAAATCAGGAATTACTTTCACACAGCCGAAATCGATCACGCCCATGGTGCCATCGGCCCGCATCAGGAAATTACCGGGATGTGGGTCGGCATGGACCTGCCGGAGCGTGTGAATCTGAAAATCATAGAAATCCCACAACGCTTGTCCAATTCGGTTACGGATTTCCTGATCTGGATTGGTCTTCAAAAATTCTTTCAAATGCAATCCATCCAACCAGTCCATCGTCAGGATGCGCTTCGACGATAGTTCTGGATAGTATTTGGGAAATACCAGATCGGGAATGTTCGCACAGGCTTCCGAAATCTCAATGGACCGGCGAAGTTCAAGCTCATAATCCGTTTCTTCCAGCAACTTCGACTCCACCTCGCCCATGTAGCGATCAATGTCGCGTTCGTTCAGATTTAGCAATCGAACAGCCAATGGCTTCGCAATCTTCAGATCGGAACTCACGGCATCGGCAACGCCCGGATACTGCACCTTCACGGCTAGTTTCTTCCCGTCTTTCCAGGCTTGATGCACCTGCCCAATACTAGCGGCATTGACGGCCTGACTATCAAATCTATCGAACAGTTGCGTCGGAGTTTTACCAAAATACGTCTTAAACGTTTTCACCACCAACGGGCCCGACAACGGAGGAGCTGAGTATTGCGCCATGGTGAACTTGTCGGAATAGGCAACTGGCAACAGCCCCCGGTCCATACTTAACATCTGAGCCATTTTCAGGGCGGACCCTTTCAATTCACTCAGGGCGTCATAAATATCAGCGGCATTGTCCTTATGAAGCTCCTCCTTCGATAAATCGGGATCGAGCAGCTTTTTGCTGTAATGCTTAATATAGTTCCCGCCTACTTTTACTCCGGCTTTCACAAACTGGCTGGCACGGGCAACTTTAGTCGTCGGAACTGAGGTTTGGCTTTTCATAACACGAGGCAGGGGGCAAGGAGCTTGGGGCAGGGCTTAAAAACCATGCTCCGAGCTCCTTGCTCCACGCTATTTATTTTGATACACAAACTTGGCGAAATCGAAGAGCGTGTCCAGCGGAGAACGGCCAATGAGATCGAAGGCTGTATTTACTGACTTTTCGATAGCCGAATCGGTTTTTTCGAAATTTTTGCTCACATCACGCACCCAGAAGTCGAGCAAAAAGAGTGTTTGCCCCCAGAGTGCATTTGGGTAACGGTCGGTCACAAACGGACGAGGTTCTACCTCTTTGCTTTCCCGACCTTCGGCCAGTAGATCGCGGGCATAATCAAAGAACGCGTCTTTAAACGGAGTCAATACCGGCGATTTTTGACCAGGCACCCAGCCGCTCTGCCCTATGTTTCGCACACCATGCTGTCGGCTTTCTGCTCGTAAGCGCCCATAACTATAGACCACAAAACTGCGTTGGGCTTTCAGTAGCTCAATCCAGGTGTAATAGAATGCCAGAAGTTTCTCCCGGACTGAATACCCCTGATACGTTTCGTCGGCTTCGACAGTTGACTGGGCTTCGGTAAAAAACGTAAGCCAGATATCGGCTTCGATTGCATCGAAGGAAGCATAATCGGTATAGAAGTCAGCTTCCGCAATTTTCAATTTCTTGGCAAACTGAAAAACTGAGGTCGGTTGCTTTCCATTCTCAAGTACATATTCCGTGTACGCCTTGCGGATTTTTTCGAGCGTTTCCATATAAAAGGTCAACGGTCTGTATGACGGAAAAGTTTAGTATCGTTCTTACAATATCTTATCCATTGCATCTGTTTTTCTTGTAAATTTCGGATACTATTTATCCTCTTGATATTCGCATGAATAACTGCTCTGTTTGCCTGCTTATTCTATTGGGCGTTGCGCTGGTCTTTCCCACCTTTGCCCAACAATCGTACGAAATCAAAATCAACCAACCGGCCCAAGTCAACGGTATCGAGTACGGCTACACGATTCGAACGGAATGTAAACGAGAAATCAATAATCTGGGTACCTTCAAACGTTATGAGTTGACGGTCTATGCCACCAACAAAAGTGGTAATACGAAAGTATTCAGCCCTCGCCAAACGTCATTTGGTGTTCGGGATCAGGATCTGTTAGCCCGTTTCGACTGTATCAACGCTACCGGGGCCAAGTTAACGTCTAAAACGATTACCCTCCGCGCCCGTCCCGTTTCAACATCCTATACTGCTTCAGCCAGCACAACCGAGTCGCCAGAGAATCCGGAGGACATGAGCCTACGTGTTCAGACTGGACATACATTTGAAAATGGCGAAACACTGACAAATAACGTCGTTGTACTTGTACCCGATGGCGAAGAACCTCATTTACGGGTTCGTATAAAGCCCCTCGAAAAGGCACCAATTCGATAACAGCCGGGATTTTGCTTTTTTTTATCGAACTTTGCCCCAAAATCATCCTATTCGTAACTAGCTAATCAATATCATGACTTCGTCGTTACCCCGTTTAGTCCTTTCTTGCCTTGTATGCCTAAGCCTAAGCTTGTTCCTGACAGCTAATAGCTTTGGCCAGTACGGTGGCTATGGTGGCGGATACGGAGGGGGTGGGTATGGCGGTGGCCGCATGGGCGGAATGAGTGGCATGAATCAGATGCCCAGCACACCCCGATCGTCGGTACCGAACATTGCAGGTGATATGGCCATGAAGGAAACGAAATGGCTTAAAGAGAATTTATCCCTAACGAAAGATCAGCTCAAAGAAGTCAAACGTCTCAACAACGAATACGCCAGCCAACAGCAGGATGCTATTAAAGACATCGTCAGTGCGAATGGAGGTGCTGGTGGTCGGCCTTCTCCCGAGACAATTAAGCAGATTCGGGAAATGATGATGATGTTCAATGAAGAGAAGGAAGAAAAGCTGAAACCCATTCTCACTCCCGAACAGTGGACGCTGTATCAATCCAAGAAAGCAGATATGCAAAAGGAAATCGGTGGATTCCGCCCACCTGCCCCTAAAGCTGATTCGCTGAGCAAAGTGGGTAGTCAACCCTAACTCCGGTCATTTTCCCGTTTAATCGACTTTGGGCTCATAACGCAGGCCAAATAAGTCTATTTGTGGATTTATTACGTAAGTGTGGCGATAACCCGTTTTACTCGCCCTGCTTATGAAGTCCTTACTCACATTACTTTTCGTACTGAATTGCTGGTGCCTGACAGGCTTCGCCCAGAAAGCCAATAGTCTGCATCAGGCCATCCGTTACATTAAGTTAGCCAATACCCTCCGGGAAGTTGATAAGTCGGATGCGGCTATCAATCTGCTGCAACGGGCTTTACCCGCTACAAAAACTACCAGTTTATATTGGGAAGCTGTCACCAATGAACTATTGGGACTTTCGTACAGCGATCTACACGATACCACTACAGCTGTCCGATATCTCCAGCGAGCGGGCGCCCAGTACCTCAAACTGAACTATGTGGCCAGTGCATGGGGAGTCAATGAGATTGTGCGGGGGTTATCGAATAAAAACCTATATGCAGGCATCCAAATTGGTTTATCAAGCATCAAGCTGGCCATTCTCAAAACGAAATACGAAACGGATTTTTACGAGAAAGATATTAAGTCAATTGCTGAAATTGCGAATCCTTCAACGACTCTTTTTGCCGATGCATCGAAAGGTTTTCGGGCCGAACAGGATGCCTTACGAACCTGTATTGATTCTATTCAGCGCTACAATATTCCAAACGAGCGCGTTTTCATCGTATTGAGCAATGACGTTCGGGAAGAGCTGGCCCGCAACCCCGACAGTCGACGAAAGGTATATGATCAACTGTCACGTGCTCTCCCAAACAGTACACTAAAAATAGACACAACGCTTACGGCAAATCGGGAAGCGGAATTATTTACGACTGGGGCTATTCCCCGTAAAGTGTGGCCTACCACCTCGGCGCTGGACTTAGGAAAAAATAGTACCATCGGCGGCTATTTCGATGTAGGCATAGGTCTGGGTTCTAAAACGTTTCATAGCCTGAATCTCTCTTTGGGAACAAGTTCGTTCGTGGATAAGATCGAAGCGAAGCGCTCGCTATCCATGGATGCTTATAAACGCGAGGCACAACGGGTCATCAAAACCATTGCCGACTCGGTCTTTACCAGTGGTTTTATGGCAGGCAATCGAGGGCTACAACAGCGCAATACAGTTGGTATTGGTGGCGATATTGTTTGGGCCTTGGTCACCTATCTGCACCCTGAACGAGCTGGGTTTATGGCAGTTCCCATTACTATGGATGATATGAATCAATTTAAACGACTTGCGTTAACAGATTATCGGGAACTGACAAAGCCCAATCTGAATGGCATCCTGGACCCAGCAATTCGCGAGAAAGCGGAGAAAGATATCACGACACTCCAAAGTCAACTCACCGAAAAACAACTCATTGCTGGTGCCCTTTGGTTAGAGTCCCTGATGAAAGCTTACTCAACAGCCTCCTCACCCAAGCGGTTCGTTTTCGTCCGCAATGCCGATGTTGGCTGGGTAACGGGTAAGTTTTTGGAAACGATTAATTACGAATACGAGTCTACCATAGCCAAAGGGGCTTTATATACGAGGTAAAAAAATAGCCCTCCCAGCTAATTCGCTTGCGAGGGCTGCTGCATTAAAGCTCATGTAATCAGTCTAAATCAGCGACATAAGCGCCCATTTGGCGTACGGAATAACAGGCAATACCTTGTTGTTTCGCTTCAGCTAATAACCTATCTGTGAGTGGCGTTTTGTTCGAGTCATCAAAAATAATATGTCGGGCAACTACGCGCCCGCTAAGCTGTCCCCACTCCTGCAACGCATTTCTACGAATGATGAGGTAGTCCACCACCGCAGGTAACCGCCAATGGCTCGAACTGGAAAATTTATTCACCAATAACAGCGATTTCCCCCTCGATACCCACAACGCATAATCCCGATTTCGATAGGAAGTCGGAATGCCCGTTAGTGATGTGGACGATTGATCAATTGGTTTCGCCTTGATAATCGTCAGATCCGAAACACCCCACTGCCCAAACGTATTTTTAAGATAGAAATCAAAGGACCGTGTATCGTTCGTATCTAAATCGGTCAGGAGTGTGCTACGATGCCCGTAGGTAAGGCTAATTGCTGTCCGATGTGGCAGGAAATGGACGGCTATCTGCTGTTGGTGGGCTTGGCGATATTCTTCCCAACAAATAAAAACTGCCAAAAGAACAGCTGCCATTGTAGTCATCCATATATACGAACGGTTACGAGTTAGCACTAAAGCAGCTCCGCCAAAAATCACAGCGTATACAAGCAGCATCGGAAAGGTAGATAGCCATAGTCCATCCCAGGCAGCTCCCGGTAGCTGGCCCGTTTGTGTAACAGCATAATTAAGAAACCAGGCTGCTTTCTGCAACAACCATCCCAATCCATCATTAACAACCGGTATCCAACTCAATGCCAGGGTCGCCATCGCTAAAGGCAACAAAATTTCCGACATCACAATGACAATTGGGTTTGCCAGCAGAAAATAAGTCGGAAACTGGTGAAAGTAGTAGACCCCAAGTGGAAATGTAATCAACTGAGCAACTAGAGCTACTGCGGTTAATTTCCAAAGTTTATCGGCCCATTTAGTCCGAAAGGTGATCGACTGATATAACGGTGATTGCCAGGCGCTAATGCCTGCTACAGCCAGATAGGACAACTGAAACCCAGCCGAAAACAAGGCGTATGGATCAAAACAGAGAATAAAAAATGCCGACGCGCCTAATGTATTGGGCATCTGTTGTTGACGTCCAAAGGTATTCGCCAGAATAACCATGGTAAACATAGCGGCTGACCGAAGTACGGGTGGCGAAAATCCGGTCACGAGCGCATAGAACCACAAAATGGTTAGCTGCAGGGCGGCCATCAGGAGTTTACCACGCGGTCGTTTAGCCAGAAAGCCAAGTAGGATTGTGAGTACCTGAAACAGTATCCCCACATGCAACCCGGATACGGATAAAATATGCACGGCCCCTGCTGCCGAATAGGCTCGGTATAGTTCAGTATCCAGATCATCTCGAATGCCCAGAATCATAGCATTCACAATTCCGTATTCGGCCCGATCGCCAATCTGATGGGTAAATACACTATCAGCCCAACGATTGACAACAGAGGCTATCTGCGTAATCCGGCTGGGGGGATCGAGCCCTAGAATTTGCCGCTGAAACGGGCGTAGGTATTGCTGGTGATAGATGTTCCGATAGCTGAGATATCGTTTATAATTAAATTCGCCAGGGTTCAGCGGAGGGTCAATTGAGCGGGGAGCGCCCGATACCAGCCAAACCTCTCCATACTGTGGCCGTTGCTGGCCCGCTTTATCCAAATAAACAATGACTCGACCACTCAACGGTTTCCAAGTTCTGGTCTCTGGTTGTAGCTCGTTTTGCCGGTCTGTCGTTCTGAACATAGCCCGCCGAATTTCCAACTCAACCCGATAGGTTTTAGCACGTTCTTCGGGTTGCGCTGCAACGACACCTTCATAGGCCCGTAAGGTATCCGCAACGTGACTGATGTTATCTGGTCGATTGCTGGCTGTGCGTTGATAGGTAATGGCCCAGCCTAAAGCAGCAAGGATTATCAACCCGCCAACGCCTTGACTAAGTTGGACTGGTTTAGTTGCTTTTCCCGAAGTTTGTACAAATCCCCAAACCAGCATAATAAGCCCAAGAACCAGTCCACCTAATGGCAAAACAGGTAACTCGGGCAGAAATGTGTAGAGAATGATACCAGCAATCAGAGCGGTTACGTAACGTACAAACGGCTGCCCTTTCATTCTTTCGAGTAAGCAGCGCCGGGTAGTACCATTTTATAGTGCTGGATACCCGCTTCCTCAAACATGGGGCCAACCGCTACAAACCCAAAGCTTGCATACAGGGGCATGGCCGTTACCTGTGCGTGAAGATAAATACGCTCAATGGGCTCTGGCTGCTGGTTAAATACATCGTTCAAAACAGCCTGAACAAGAGCCTTACCAACTCCTTTCCCACGAAAGGCAGGCAATACGGCAAACCGTTCCAGCTTAATACCATTCGACGTTCGTCGCCAGCGGGACGTACCACATGGAGTACCGTCTGAATAAGCCAGGAAATGCGTGCTCACTTCTTCAAATTCATCATACTCCTCCTCTGCCGACACATGTTGCTCCTCCACAAATACCTTTCGCCGAATAGCAAAAGCTATATCAAGATCAGCCGGAGTTGAAATAGGTAAAACGTTAATCATAAAGTTTATAGCGAGTAATGGTCGTAGGCTACAGGTTTTATGACTGGCTAATGCGCGATTCGTATCTACATCAGCCAATTTTAAATCCTACAGACACAACCTAAACAGAAATCGTAAACCAGACTTAAGGGACCAGCAGTCGTTTGCTGACCATTTCGCCGTCTGTTTTTACGCGTACAATATACACACCCGTTGCTAATCCGGTTACCGAAAGTGTAGTACGGGTACTCGGTGCATCGGTATAATTTGTTGTTCGTAACTGGCGACCAGTTGCATCGAACAAAGAAACATTGAACGACTGAAATCCTTTTAGCTGAACATCAACAGTAGGGTCGGCAGTAGCTGGGTTCGGGTAGACATTCACCGTAAGGGCCTCGGTTTCGGGTAAAGGCGATGAAACCGATTTGAGCAATTTAACCCGTCGCGGACTCAATTGAAGAACCGCTCGCATTCGGGCAACCTGACCCGCCGTAAACATATTCATGCAGGCATCAGGCCAGTAATTCATGTAATCTTCCATCAAATCACGAACCTGTCCTTTGCCATCGCAATTCGAATACGTCTGTTTGCAGGATTGTTGCGCATTCGATCCATCAGCCATTAACGGGGTATCGGCAACATAATCCTCATTACAACCAAGCCCATCACCCCAAGGGTGTATGAGTCCAAGCCAATGCCCGATTTCGTGCGTGACCGTTCGCCCCAGCAGGTATAACGACCGAGTAACCGTACCAGTTTGACGCCCAAACGTTCGATGATCAATGATTGACCCATCGGTTAAGTCGTTCGTCGAGGGTGGTAAGCCTTTTAACGTGTCGGCTGCTGTCGGAAATTGTGTGTAGCCTAAATAGTTGCTATTCAAGCTGGTTACCCAAATATTTAAATAGCGATCACTAGGCCAGTAGGCAATCTGAGATAGCAGTACATCATCTGTCTCGATATCAAAAGATGATTTTTGTGCGTAATAATGCCGCGTAATGCCTGTAGTTGGCTGCCCATCTGGATCAGTGGTAGCCAAAAAAAACTCAATACCCGCATCGGCACCAATTGCACTTGTATTATAGCCATTCGTACCGGCCTGACGTCGGTAATCCTCGTTTAATACCTGAATCTGCGAGGCAATCTGGGCATCAGAAATATTGCCATTGTTCGTGCCACCAATTACGTTGGATGCGTTATTGTGCACCACATGAACAACAATCGGAATTCGATAGATTGTATTATCGGCCTCTTGCCGTAACGACTTCTTGTTTTCCAGCGCCTGTTGAACCTGCCTGTTCAGATTCGTCAATTGGCGGAGTCGATCAGGATCTCGTTGCTGGAGAATGAGTTCATGGTCGACTATGGCGCACCGCTTATAAATTGGCTCCTGGAGCGTTTGCGCGCCCGCTGGCGATGTTAGTAAACAAACAAGCGAACCAGCCAGCCAATGCCAGTTGGTCCGCTTGTTTTTAATCAGGCTATTATTGCCCAGCTTTATCATACGCTGTAATAATTTCACGAACGAGCCGGTGGCGAACCACATCGCGTCCGTCCAGTTCAACGAACGCAATCCCTTTGATGTTTTTTAAAATATCTACCGACTCAATCAATCCAGACTTTTGCCGGTTCGGTAAATCAATCTGCGATCGGTCGCCGGTAATAATCGCTTTCGACGCTGGGCCCATCCGAGTCAGAAACATCTTCATCTGCATCGGCGTTGTGTTTTGTGCTTCGTCGAGCAGAATAAAGGCGTTATTTAATGTTCGTCCCCGCATGTAGGCTAGTGGCGCAATTTCAATAATCCGGTTCTCCGTATAAAACTTCAGCTTCTCAGCCGGAATCATATCATCCAACGCGTCATAAATCGGGCGCAGATACGGATCAATTTTTTCCTTCAGATCACCGGGAAGGAAGCCCAGATTTTCGCCCGCTTCAACCGCCGGACGCGTAATAATAATTTTCTTGACTTCTTTGTTTTTCAACGCCCGCACTGCAATTGCGACAGCCGTATAGGTTTTACCCGTACCAGCGGGTCCAATTGCAAACACCAGGTCCGACTTTTCGGCTGCCTCAACGAGACGTTTTTGATTATCGGTTCGAGCCCGAACAACCACTCCCCGATTACCGTACACCAGCACTTCATCGTCATCAGGAGGTGCAGGTGCAGCTGGCGAACCGCCATTCAAAGGTTGCCCACTATGGCTAATATAATTCTGGACATTTTCCTGGGTAATTTTACCATATTTCTGATAATGCTCGATCAACGATTCCAGAATGTCGCTGATCCGGCTAATCTCGGGCGTAGTGCCTTTAATACGGATTTCGTTGCCGCGGGAGATAATTTTGCTCATTGGGAACGCAGCTGCCACTTCTTTTATGTTGTGGTTCTCTACGCCCAGAAAATCGATGAGCGATACATTGTCGAGGGTAATGACTTTTTCGACCAAACGATGAATAGGTTTACGTGTGATATCCGAAAAGTAAGCGATTTCTTTACTTCTTCAACGCGTTTTACTAAAAAATTATTCGTTTAACCCGGTTTCTTATTCATTGCCCTTTTTTGCGTAAACCCCGTGTTTACTGGGGATAAATACTTATCTTGCTGACATACAGTTAGCTGCTTAGTTTCAGTATCTAGTACGCAAATCCTGCCCTCCACCGTTGCTTAAAAAAATGAAAATTTTTTTGGCGAGATAGCGTCAACATTACCAGAATGTTACGAACAATTTAGCCTAGATGATGTGTATACGTCAGACGGGCAGAAGTTGCCTTTTGCGAGGAGGATTGTGTAAACTTGCAGTAAGACATGGAGAATAACGCCCGCCCCAATCAACATCTTCGAAAACCATCGGCGTTCGCCGGAGGTCGGCAACAGGCCGGAAATCATTGGCTCGATACGGGCCTTGGTAAACTCCCCCCACAAGCCCTAGACCTCGAAGAAGCCGTACTTGGTGCATTAATGATTGAGAAAGATGCCCTGTCATCTGTTGTCGACATTCTCAAGCCTGAAACGTTCTATAAAGAAGCCCATCAGCGGATATATCAGGCCATTCTAACGCTGTTCGGAAACTCCGATCCCATTGACTTACTGACGGTTACGAATCAGCTCCGCAAAACTGGGGAAATTGAGATAGTTGGTGGAGGTGGGTTTGTGGCTGAGCTTACCTTCCGGGTTAACTCAGCGGCTAATATCGAGTACCATGCCCGTATTGTCTCGGAACAGGCCCTCAAACGGGCGCTCATTGCCATGTCATCAACGATTCTGCGAGATGCCTACGAGGATACGACCGACGTGTTCGAACTCCTTGACCGCACCGAGCAATCGCTCTTCAAGATTTCGGAATCGAACATCAAGAAGAACTATGCTGACATGAGCACCATCGTCAGGATGGCGCTGAATGAGCTTGAAACCAAGAAAAATCAGGAAGGCTTAACAGGTGTGCCGTCTGGATTTACGGGTCTGGACCGGGTTACATCGGGCTGGCAACCCACCGAATTGATCATTCTGGCGGCCAGGCCAGCGATGGGCAAGTGCCTTGGAAAAGGCACTAAAGTTGTGATGTTTGATGGATCGCTCCGAAAAGTCGAAGATGTTCGTGAAGGTGATCTGCTAATGGGCGACGATTCAACTCCGCGTCGGGTTCTTTCGATTGCTCGTGGTCAGGAACGAATGTACTGGATCAAACAAAACAAGGGCATTGATTATCGGGTAAACGAAAGTCATATTCTGTCACTGAAACGAAGTCGAAACGAAGGTGGACATACCAAAGGAGATGTGCTCAACATCACTGTTCGAGACTATCTGACGAAATCGGATAAGTTTAAGACCAATTATAAAGGGTATAAAGTTGCCATAGAGTTTCCAGAGCAAACCGTTCCACTTGATCCTTATTTTGTGGGGCTTTGGCTAGGTGATGGACATGCGTATAGCTCTCGAATTACATCTGTTGATAACGAAGTTGTTGACTATCTCAAAGGTTACGCAGATGATCTGAATCTAACGTTTTCAACTTACCAACAAGTTGGAAAAGCGCCTAATCACGCTATTACAACTGGACAACGAGGGGCAAAGGTTGCGTTTAATGTTCAGGAACAGTTACGTGGATTATCGATCATTGAGGACAAACATATTCCACGATCTTATTTGATCAATTCAACTGAAAACAGATTAAAACTGCTGGCCGGACTGGTTGACAGTGACGGCCATTATCAGGAAGAATTCAATTGTTACGAAATTACCCAGAAAAATAAAGAGCTGGCAGAACAGCTAAAGTATCTTTGTGATACACTTGGTTTCCGGTGTTCATTGAAAGAGAAACAGGCTACAATTGCCACGAGAGGCTATATTTCTACAGTCTATCGGCTCCGTATTTTTGGCAACCTGAATTCAATTCCAGTTCGTATTGAACGGAAAAAAGCACGCGCCCTCAAAGCGCGGGCCGATTGGCGGGTTACGGGCATTCAGGTTGAATACGATAAGGTAGATGACTACTACGGTTTTTCTATCGACGGAAATCGCTTGTTTCTGCTTGAAGATATGACCGTGACGCATAACACGGCTTTCGTCGTTTCAGCGCTCCGAAATGCGGCTGTCGATCATGGAAAACCGGTAGCTATTTTTTCCTTAGAGATGTCGTCGGTTCAGTTGGTCAATCGTCTGATCTCGGCCGAAGCCGAAATTGATTCGGAGAAAATCCGGAAAGGAACGCTGGCTCCGCACGAATGGACGCAGTTGCACCACAAAATTCAGCGGCTAACCGAAGCGCCTATATTCATTGACGATACCCCTGCCCTATCCATTCTGGAACTTCGGGCCAAATGTCGTCGTCTGAAAGCGCAACACGACATTCAAATGGTCGTGATTGACTATCTTCAGCTTATGTCGGGTGATTCATCGGGGCGAATGGGAGGTAACCGTGAACAGGAAATTGCGTCGATTTCACGGGCCCTTAAAAACCTGGCTAAAGAGCTAAACGTACCCGTTATTGCCCTGTCGCAGTTAAGCCGGGCCGTTGAAACCCGTGGTGGCGATAAAAAACCACAACTCTCCGATCTTCGGGAATCGGGATCTATTGAGCAGGATGCCGACATGGTTTGCTTCCTCTATCGTCCTGAATATTATAATATTACGCAAGACGAAAATGGCAACTCGACACTGGGGATCGGTGAGGTAATTATTGCTAAAAACCGGAGTGGTTCTCTGGATACGGTTCAGCTTAAGTTTATCGGTAAGTTTACCAAGTTCTGTGATCTTGATTCGTATTTCGAACCCGTTCAGGCACAGGGTTTTGCACCTGATGTAAATGGTATGAGCAGTTTCGATGCTCCTCCATCGGCAGGCAGTGTATTTAAGAGCAAAGCCAACACGATGACGAACTTTGGTAACGCCGATCCAAGTCAGGAAACTCCGTTTTAAATAATATTAGCGCATTTTTAAACACAGAGACACAGAAAGTACAGAGGTTTAATGTATCTATATTGCTACAATTAAATCTCTGTATTTTCTGTGTCTCTGTGTTTAAAATATAGTTTTCTTTGTCAAACTCTACTTCAATTATACCCCTTCACAAACATGAAATTTATTGGTTTACTCGCCTGCCTGCTCATTGGTTTCACTTCAATTGCTCAGGCGCAAAAATTTAGAGGTCTTGACAAAAGCCCGATGGATATGGCTTATTATCCTGACGATTTTGCCCACGACCGGAAGTTTGCTCCTGCCAAAGTAGGCGACAAAGTCTTTGCCCGAGTAACCTACAGTCGTCCGGCTAAAAATGGAAGAGAAGTCTTTGGTAAACTGATTCCCTACGGTAAAGTGTGGCGGCTTGGTGCGAACGAAGCAACTGAAATCAAGTTTTTCTCGGATGCCACGATTCAAGGGAAAAAGATCAAAGCGGGTGTGTATTCGTTTTATGCAATCCCCAACGAAACTGAGTGGACGCTTATCTTTAGCTCTGATTTAGACCAGTGGGGCGCCTACAGCTATAAGGAAAGTCTGGATGTTTTACGCGTGACCGCTCCTGTTAAGAAGCCAGGAGAAACGGTTGAAAACCTGACGATTCAGTTCAAAAAGGCTGGAGAAAACGTCAAAGAATCTGTAATGATGATTGCCTGGGACAATACACTGGTTGAAGTTCCAGTTTCATTTTAAGGTCATTTAATGTACAAGTAACGCGGCTGGAAAGTCGTGCATCTTATAAACTAAACAATAGCTTTATAAGATGCACGGCTTTCCAGCCGCGTTAAATTTTATCAGAAGTTTGGCTTCAACAAGTATTTATTGTAGAACTCATCAATGACTTTAACAGCCTCTGTGGGCGTGTCAACAATGCTGATGAGTTTCATGTCTTCCGGATTGATGTTATGTTGCTCTTCTAACATGACATTCGTGATCCAGTCAATCAAGCCCTGCCAATAAGACTTTCCAACGAGTACGATTGGGAAACGGGCAATTTTACGGGTCTGAATCAGCGTCATGGCCTCAAACAGCTCGTCGAGCGTACCCATACCGCCGGGCATAACCACAAAGCCCTGAGCGTATTTAACAAACATCACCTTCCGCACAAAGAAGAAGTCGAAGTTGATGCTCTTATCGGGATCGATATAAATGTTGCTATGTTGCTCAAAAGGTAATTTGATGTTAAGGCCAACCGATTTCCCCCCCTGTTCAAAAGCTCCTTTATTACCAGCTTCCATAATACCAGGGCCACCTCCTGTAATAACCCCATAGCCATGACGTACTAACTTGGCCGCAATTTCCTCGGTCATTTTGTAGTATTGATTGTCGGGCTTGGTACGGGCTGAGCCAAAAATGGATACACAGGGGCCTATCTTGGCTAACTTATCAAAACCTTCTACAAACTCAGCCATCACTTTAAAAATGACCCAGGAATCTGCGGTTTTGATCTCATTCCAATCGTGATCCTGAAAAGCTTCTTTAATGCGTTGTTCGTCGGGTGTAAGGAGTAACTCGTCGCGCTTGGGTAAATCGTGTGCAATTCGTTCGGTGCTCTGCGTTTCAGAGCGGTGAACATTCTCTTTTGTTTCTTCCATGTACGTACTAAAAAAGGTAGTGGGCGCGAAACGTACTCACTTCGTTAAGTTATATAATAGCCTTCCAAACTAATCAAAAATCTCGTTGATAGCCTTACCAACGAGATTTATTACTGAGAAGGAATCTATTAACAAGCGATCCTGTAAAAACGTTTCCAGAATTTAGAAATCGTTTATTGGGTTAAAAATTGATTAATCCGCAGCCAAAACACCTTAGTATCAACGCTGTGTAGAAACAAAAATGGCCCGACTAATTCGGGCCATTTTACGTATATCGTTCTTATTAACCTTGTTTATTTTCGTCGGCTTTCAAGGAAATATTCGATCCGATCCATCGCAACAGTTAGTTCATCAACAGTGGGTAGACAAACAATTCGGAAGTGGTCATTCTTGGTATAATTAAATCCATTTCCTGATACAACCAGGACTTTTTGCTCCGTCAATAGATTTAGTACGAAATCGTCATCGTCCTCCAATCTAAACTGACTCAGATCGATTTTCGGGAAAATGTACAAAGAACCTTTGGGTTTCACACAGGTGATGCCCGGAATAGCCGTCATGCGGTCATACGCCAGCATCATTTGTTTATATAAACGCCCCGTAGGAAGTACTAAATCATTGATACTCTGATAGCCGCCTAAAGCTGTTTGAATTGCATACTGCGTTGGAACGTTGGCACAAAGACGCATACTTGCCAGCAAGGTCAGTCCTTCGATGTAGGATTTGGCTCGTTTCCGCGCACCGCTCAAAATCATCCAACCACCCCGAAAACCAGCTGCCCGGTAATTTTTCGACAATCCGCCCATCGTGATACAGAGCGTGTCGTTAATCATTTTAGAAATTGGATAATGAACAGCTCCGTTGTATAGAATCCGATCGTAAATCTCGTCGGAAAAGACAATCAGTTTATGGCGCTCGGCAATGCGGGCAATGCCTTGCAATACTTCTTTATCATAAACTGCCCCCGTCGGGTTATTTGGGTTGATGACAACGATGGCCCGTGTACGAGGTGTAATTTTACGCTCTAAATCGGCTAGATCCGGATTCCAATCGGACGCTTCGTCACAGATGTAATGGACTGGTTTGCCGCCACAAAACGCAACCGAAGCCGTCCATAGCGGATAATCGGGAGAGGGAACCAGTACTTCGTCGCCTTCATTCAGGAGAGCCTGCATAGAAAGCATGATCAATTCACTTACCCCGTTACCGATGTAAATATCGTTGATAGTAATACCAGGAAGGCCAATATTCTGTGTGTGGTGCATAACCGCTTTTCGGGCGGCAAACAAACCCCGAGAGTCAGAGTACCCCTGCGCATTACGGATATTCAGAATAATATCATGGACAATTTCGTCGGGGGCATCGAAGCCAAAGGTGGCAGGATTGCCAATATTCAGACTGATAATTTTAAAACCCTGACTTTCGAGTTCAAGAGACTTCTCATAAATGGGTCCCCGAATATCGTATTTTAAATGCGTAAGCCGATCGCTTTTCAGTATTTCCATTCCAGGTACTTCGACTACTTCCTCTATGTACGCTACTTCCATGCCGCAAAAGTACGGAACTGTTGGGTAAGTTGGGTTATACCCAGCCGTTGTTGTTCTTTTTGAGGAGTGGATTTTCTCCATTGCTCTCACCCCCTGCCCCTCTCCCAGAATGGGAGAAGGGGCAAACCAGCGCCAAAATTCAGAATTTAGCAGCCCTACACTCCAAGAGACTCAGCGATTAAATAGACCAGAAATAACCTAATCTATTTTAAATCATTCCCTTAAAAGGAAACGCGGGTAGGTATCCATAAGCATCTGATGTCTTTTCTGTCAAACCGAATTTCTAGTCTGCCAATCTGGACCTAAATCCCTCTTCCTATGCGTTGTCTCCATCGTACTTTGCTTTTATTAAGTTTCTCTTTTTTTTGTGTTTCGGGTGTCATAGCGCAATCGAAAACGCCCCAGAAAACATACATGTATTTGATTTACCACAAGTTGAATCCGGGCCTTACGATTCAGGACGCATTGCCCGTTGAACGAGAGTGGAAAAAAGTTAATCAGGCTGCGGTCGATGAAGGGAAGCTTGAAGGCTGGTACATGACTGTTAAGCAGTTTACCTCGAATCCGAATCAGACAGAATATGACTATGTGACTCGGATTGTTACGCACGGGATGTCCATTAAAGGAGCGTCACCAGAGGCAATGGCGCGTATTTACGGCGATAGTGTTCAACAGAAAATGGCAGACCTGCAACGACGGGATCGAAATACGGCCCCTGTCGTTAAAATAGAAATCTGGGAGATAACTGACGGCACCTTTGCGCCAAAATTTGCACCCGATGGCACGCAATTGATGGTTATTGATCGGATTCGTCGTCGGAACCCTGGCGCCGAATATGATGGTGTTGTCAGTCAATTAAAACGACTTGGCGAGGAACGTATCAAACGGGGAACGCTGCTGGGTTGGGATTTCTCGTCCTTACTTATTCCTAACGGGAGCGAAAAGGGCTATGAGTTCAGTATTGCCAGTTACGTCTCCACTATGGAAGCTATCGCGAATCCAGTTCTCGCCGATACCCCCAACCCTGTTATAGCGGCTCCAGCCTACAAGCAACTTCGCAGTCAGACGGCCCAGATGTTTGATTTTGTTCGGCAGGAAGTGTACCGATTCATGGAATACACCACAAAACCCAGCAATTAATCGTTGAAATCTGCCAGAATTTTCCAGGGAGTTTTACTCATTTATTTACAGTAAAAAACACCTCCAGGCAAGAAGAAGCCTTATCTGGAGGTGTTTTTTTGGCCGAATTATTGATAGAGACGAAATAACACCTAGTTACTCTACCTCATTCACTAAAGATCAGATGCGTTTTTTAACCATTTTACTTGGCCTGTTCCTCTGGACATCTGTCTCCTTTGCTCAACGAATACACATGCCAGACTTATTCCAATGTCTAAGTGCCTCAGCCGATAAGTTTGAGTACAGTATGTTTCAACAGGGATTTATCTGTTATAAAAGCTCAGGCGGTCTGAATGGCTGGACTTGTTTGTTTGCGTATCATCCAAGCCCGTTACAACAAGACCCCTCTAAAGCAACGGCTATCATACAATACGACCGCAACAGCCGATCAGATGTGCTTACGTATCAGGTCCGGTCAAAAGAACAATATGAACTTCTGCGAACTGAGTTAATTAAGCTCGGCTATACAATTGACCCTGTTGTCGTTGATCGAGAGTTGTTTACCTCAGCGAAAGACGCAAATACTGTCGTTAGTTGTCAACCAGCCACGAATGCAACGGGCATGTCGGGTAATTATGAAGGCTATATGTTTACCCTGACTCACCGGCGGTATTAAGTACAGGTCTTTTGCTCGGAGCCGTGCCACGGGTAGCACGGCTCCGAGCAAAAGACCAAAACCAGTTATTGCACTGGCTTCACGGTGTATCCCTTTTTTCGAAGCAGATTCACAATTCCCTTTTCGTTGCCCAAATGCCCGGCGCCGAAGGCAAAAAAAGTTGGTTTTTCTTTAGCCGCTTTTTCAATAACCGGCATCCAGCTTATATTCCGCTCACCCAGCAAACTCTCTTCAAACTGCGAAAAATCACCTCCGCTAAATTTGCTGGATTTCATGCCGCCCATCAGTTTGTCCAGGTCGTGGGCTTTATAATTAGCAACCATTTCCGAAAACTCCTTCTTGGCTTCATCGGGGTTTCTAGCCATCTCAACCAACCCTTTTAACTGTTCCGACAAGGGAATTTTATCCAGCGCAGCCATCTCAGCCTCAAGCGTCTCAAGTCCAAACACCTCTTTCTTGTCCGTTGCGGCCATCTGCGCAAACGTCATGTCGTAGGATGCAGGCTGACAGGGAAGCATAGTCATGTACATCATCGACATAATCCCGATGGGTTTAAACATACCCATCTGAGCCAGTCCCATGCCCATTTTCTGCTTCAAATAATTATCTAGGACAGCATAATCATCAGCAGAAAGCAGGTCTTTAATTGTTTTTCCGCCCGACATCATAACCGCTTTTTGCATGTTCATCATCATGCTGGGATCATCCATATCCAACTCCAGATAAACTTGTTGGGAATCGCTCATAGCTTTCTTGATCGCGTCCGATATTTGCAAATCGGCCGGGCAAATGAGGTGGAAGGTACCATAGAGGTAGGATGGTTTAGCCAAGCCAGGACCCGTAACTTCATACAGTAAGGCCTTATCCTGAGCCTGAACTGCTGTAGCTGCTATACTGGTTGCTAATAAACCCGCTAACGCAAGTTTAGATGCTATATTTTTTCTCATGCTCGTTATCACTTTCGGTAAAGCTACCTATTAACGCAATTCATCAGCGAAACATTGGGGGCAGTAAGCCGTTTAGCAGGACGAACGGCGGATAAATTGCATCAACGTTCGATTCGTAACGCGTACCTTTGGTGCAATCTAGTTCAACGTTTGAGTCAATAATCTGATGATTGCTCAATCTCCTAAACCAGCCGCCCAGCAACCGCAACCGTTTACGCATAAAATTCGCATCGTTACAGCAGCTTCGTTGTTTGATGGGCACGATGCGGCCATTAATCTCATGCGCCGACTGATGCAGGCATCTGGCGCTGAAGTCATCCACCTGGGGCACAATCGATCGGTGTCCGAAATTGTCGATTGCGCCATTCAGGAAGACGTACAGGGCATTGCCGTAACGAGTTATCAGGGCGGCCATCTGGAGTTTTTCAAATACATGTACGACCTGCTTCACGAATTGGGCGCAGGATACATTAAGATCTTCGGTGGCGGTGGTGGCACCATTTTACCCTCTGAAATCGAGGAACTTCATAGGTATGGAATCACCCGAATCTACTCGCCCGATGATGGGCGAGCGATGGGTTTACAGGGTATGATTGACGATTTACTCCGTCAGTGCGATTTTGACTTGCCGCCAATTACCCAAACTACGCAATCGCTCAATACCAACCAGATAGCCCGGCTCATCAGCACCGCCGAAAACTATTCGGATCAATTTAAACAATCGTCCTTTCACTCGTTTGCGCATTCACCCAAAGTTCTGGGCATTACGGGTACGGGGGGCGCAGGAAAATCATCTTTAGTCGATGAACTGGTGCTACGGTTTCTACGGACGTACCCAACCAAAACGCTGGCGATTATTTCGGTCGATCCATCAAAACGAAAAACGGGCGGTGCGTTGCTTGGCGACCGCATCCGCATGAATGCAATCAGTGCCCAGGTTGGAGAGCCCGGTCGAGTATATATGCGTTCGCTGGCCACGCGGCAATCGAACCTGGCGTTAAGTCGCTATGTACAGGATGCTATTGATGTTTGTAAAGCCGCTCAGTTCGACCTGATTATTGTCGAAACATCGGGCATTGGCCAATCGGACACCGAAATTACGGAACATGCCGACAAAACGCTGTACGTCATGACCGCTGAATACGGGGCAGCCACGCAGTTGGAGAAAATCGACATGCTTGACTTTGCCGATGTTATTGCGATCAATAAGTTCGACAAACGGGGTTCGCTGGATGCCCTCCGCGATGTACGCAAACAGTATCGCAGGAACCATAACCGCTGGGATGTACCCGATGATGAATTACCCATTTTAGGAACCATAGCGGCTCAGTTCAACGATGCGGGTATGAATGCCTTATTTGATCGGTTGATGAGTTTGCTGGGGGGAAATGGCACGGAGCAGGGAGCAGAGAGCGGGGCTAAAGAAGAGAACCGGGCACCCCGCTCCGAGCACCTGATCCAACAAGCCATCATTCCACCCGATCGGGTTCGTTATCTGGCCGAGATTGTAGAAGAAAGCCGTCGGTATGATCAGTTTGTACAGGAACAGACAACCATTGCCCGACAGCTTTACCAGCTTGATGGAGTCCTGAAACTTGTTTCTGACAGTTCGGATCAGGCTGAATTAAAACGAATTTCAGAGCAGCTCAGCACCAGGCTTCAGCCAGCTTGCCAGGCGCTGTTACAACAGTGGCCCGATATGCAAAAACGCTACGCGGCCGAGTTTTATGAGTTTAAAGTCCGGGACAAAATCATTCGACAGCCGCTCTATTCAGAAACCCTTTCGCACCTAAAAATCCCGAAAGTCAGCCTGCCGAAGTACAACGACTGGGGCGACATTCTGCGCTGGCTCCTGACCGAAAATGTGCCTGGTGAGTTTCCGTTCGCTGCCGGTGTGTTTCCCCTCAAACGTGAAGGAGAAGACCCCACACGCATGTTTGCGGGCGAAGGCGGACCAGAACGCACAAACCGCCGATTCCACTATGTATCAAAAGGGCTACCCGCCAAACGGCTGTCGACGGCCTTTGATTCGGTTACGCTTTACGGTGAAGACCCAGCTTTTCGTCCCGACATTTTCGGTAAAATCGGCAATTCAGGGGTCAGCATCTGCACCCTCGACGACGCCAAGAAACTCTACTCCGGCTTCGACCTCTGCGACCCGGCCACCTCGGTCTCCATGACGATTAATGGTCCCGCGCCTATGCTTCTGGGATTCTTCCTGAACGCAGCAATTGATCAGCAGTGCGAGAAGTGGCTGAAGGAGCAGGGGGCGCGGAGCGCGGGACAGGGCGTAGTCGATGCTTTAAGGAATTCCCCTGCTCCAGGCACCGGGCTCCCTGCTTACAACGCCCCCCTCCCCGACGGCAACAATGGTCTTGGCTTACTCTTATTGGGCACTACGGGCGATAAAGTTTTGCCCAAGGATGTTTACGAGCAAATTAAAGCCGATACGCTCCGGAAGGTTCGTGGGACGGTGCAGGCCGATATCTTAAAGGAAGATCAGGCGCAAAACACCTGCATTTTCTCGACAGAATTTGCCCTGAAAATGATGGGGGATATTCAGCAATACTTCACTGACAACCAGGTTCAGAATTTCTACTCCGTTTCGATTTCGGGCTATCACATTGCCGAAGCGGGTGCTAACCCCATTTCCCAGTTGGCATTTACGCTTTCCAATGGGTTCACCTTTGTTGAGTATTATCTGAGTCGGGGGATGCACATCGATGCCTTTGCGCCCAACTTATCGTTCTTTTTCTCGAATGGCATGGACCCGGAGTACACAGTTCTTGGCCGTGTGGCTCGGCGAATCTGGGCCAAGGCGATGAAGCACAAATACAAAGCCAACGACCGTTCGCAGAAACTAAAGTACCATATTCAAACTTCTGGTCGGAGTCTGCACGCGCAGGAAATTGCATTCAACGATATTCGGACAACGTTACAAGCGCTATTAGCCATTTACGACAACTGTAACTCGCTACATACCAATGCGTATGACGAAGCTATCACCACCCCTACCGAAGAATCCGTTCGGCGGGCAATGGCTATTCAGTTGGTGATCAATCGTGAGTTTGGTTTGACGAAAAACGAAAATCCATTGCAGGGCGCGTTCATCGTAGAAGAGCTTACTGATTTAGTGGAAGAAGCAGTCTATCAGGAGTTTTTAGCCATTAACGAGCGGGGTGGTGTACTGGGGGCTATGGAGCGGATGTATCAGCGTAGCAAGATTCAGGAAGAATCGATGTATTACGAAACGTTGAAACACAACGGCGATCTGCCTATTGTTGGTGTGAATACCTTTCTTGACCCGACGGGTTCGCCAACCATTATTCCCAGCGAAGTTATTCGCTCGACGGATGACGAAAAACGGTACGCCGTTGAATCGTGTAGGGCTTTTCAGGAGCGCAACCAGGTTGAAGCAGAAGCTGCTTTGAACAATTTACAGGCAACAGCTTTAGCGAATGGCAATATTTTTGAAAGCCTGCTGGAAGCCACCAAAGTGTGTTCGCTGGGCCAATTATCGAACGCGCTCTATGCGGTGGGTGGTCGATACAGACGAAATATGTAAGCAATAAATTAGTTAGAAATCAACAATGCAAAGTCTCAACAAGTTAGCCCGTTACCGTTTTTTATTGATTGCCCTATTAGGTCTGTCGGTGCTCACCTGCAAACAGAAAAAGGAAACAACGACAACCACCGAAGACACTAAACAACCCATTGCTTCGCTGACCAAGTCGACGTACACCCTTGGCGATACGATAACTATTCAGCTCAGTCAACCCTTGAACGAGGCCACCGTCTCACTCGATGATGTTGGCTCACCACTGGTCCAGAAATCCGCGAAGTCGCTTTCTATCCACTCTGGCTCTGAAAAAATAGGCCTGCATCAATTAATTGTCCGTGGTAAAACGGCCAATAACACGGTCAACGCCGATACACTCAGTGTTGAATTCTGGTCTGATGTTAATCCGCGCACCATTACCTACACGGTGCTCAAAACGTATCCACATCAGGCTAGTAGCTTCACCCAGGGACTTGAGTTTTATAAGGGAGCCCTGTACGAAAGCACGGGGCTGAATGGCCAATCGAAACTGATGCAGATTGATTTAACAACAGGCTCCACGATTAAGTCTGTGCCATTAGACAATCAGTATTTTGGCGAAGGCATTACCATTCTGAACGACCGGATTTATCAGCTCACCTGGACTTCGGGCGTTTGTTTCCAGTATACAATGGACTTTAAGCTCGCTAAAACGTTTGCGTACCCAACGCAGGGCTGGGGGTTGACCCATACCGATTCTACGCTCATTCAGAGTGATGGTTCAAACAAACTCTATTTTCTTTCGCCCGATTTCCAGCGTAAGGGCACACTTGCCGTTTATGACAATATGGGACCTGTTATGAATCTCAACGAATTGGAGTATGTAAACGGGTATGTGTACGCCAACGTCTGGCAAACCAATCGGATTGTTCAGATCGATATCAAGACCGGAAAGGTTGTTGGCAATCTGAACATGGAAGGCATTCGCCCAACGAACATCGATAAAGAGAATGTTTTAAACGGCATAGCGTTCCAACCCACCGAAAACGCGTTTTACGTTACGGGTAAAAACTGGCCGACGCTTACAAAAATCCAGTTTAAGAATAAGGATAAAAAACTGGTTGCCAGTCGTTAAACATTATCTGCCGCCCAGCTTATAATTCAGGCCTGCCTGTAGTTGCCAGAGTATCGTGTAACTGTCTACTTTCGAGCCAGGTGACACTGCCTGGTCTTGCGAAGTAAGGGCTAAATCAATCCGTAATGCTCGGGTGACGCCCATACTCAACCCGGCACTCATTGAACGCGTGTAGATCAAATGGGGGGTGCCATCACCAAAAATATACGACCCACTTGTTGACGTAATAACCTGTCCACCAATGACCTGTGTCTGCGTAGTTGTGCGACTATCGGACCCTGAAAGTGTACGCTGCCCAATTTGACAGGAGGCTGTCAGGAAAGGGGAAATACGAGTACGGGTTAGCTGGTAGCGAACCATAGGGCCTACCGAATTGATCATTTCCCGAACCTGATCAAATCCTTCCTGACTTATGGTACCAGTTACCCCAAGCAGTAACTTATTGGCGACAAAATACCCGCCATATGGATGAACTGTGAGATTACGACCAAACCATACCCCCTGGGAATAGCCAGCCTGCACCCCAACCAGCCAGGAACCTCGCGCAAACGGTTGGGAATAGTTGACTGGTACTTTTAGCAATGGAGTTTCCTGCGCCCGAACATAGTTAGATAAGCATACTAACAGAAGTAGTAGGATTTTTTTCATGATGTGTGTGTTTCCCCCTTAACGCTTACTTCCGATACTCGTCGTGTAAACTATTTATTATAAGGCACTTCTTTTTATACATGAGACTCCCGATACCAAGTAAATTATGGCAAAAACGTCCCTAGGTTCTCTCTTCTCCCGCGCTGGACTCGATTGGTTTATCTTCGCTTTACTAGCCATGATCGGCCTGGCCAAACTCTGGCCCGATCCGGGTATCCAACAGGGATTATTTTCATTATCTACCCTGGCCACCTACGGCGTTTCGTTGATTTTCTTCTTTTATGGCTTAAAATTGAATTTCAACCAGTTGCGCGAAGGACTACGAAATCATCGACTTCACCTGGTTATTCATCTTACCACCTTCGTCGTATTTCCGGCGGTTGTACTGGCTGCCCGCTCGCTGTTGCTAACACCAGATACTGAGCTACTTTGGTTGGGCATTTTCTATGTGGCAGCCTTACCTTCAACGGTTTCATCATCGGTGGTGATGGTTTCTATTGCGGGCGGAAACCTGCCGGCTGCGATCTTCAATGCCAGCATTTCCAGCTTGATTGGTGTATTCATTACGCCCGTCTGGATGAGTTTTTTGCTAGCTAATACCACTGGACAATATGACCTCGCCGGTGTAATTGGCAAGCTAACCCTTCAGGTTATTCTGCCGGTCGTACTTGGGCTTTTACTGAATAAGCGCCTGGGCTGGCTGGCTTCCCAATATAAAACAGCACTCCGGTATTTCGACCAGTTCACCATTTTACTCATTGTTTACACAGCCTTCTGCGAATCGTTTGCCCTTCATTCATTCGAGCAGATTTCAGCGAGCGATCTGCTTTGGCTTGCCACTCTGATGCTGGCACTGTTCTTTCTCATTTTCGGACTCATCACATTCCTCAGCCGACTCCTGAATTTTAACCGGGAAGACCGGATTACGGCATTGTTTTGTGGTTCCAAGAAATCGCTGGTGCAGGGTAGTGTGATGGCAAATGTCCTGTTTCCGGGCAGTATGGCAGGCATAGCGTTACTGCCGATCATGATTTATCACGCGCTCCAACTCATTGTTGCGAGTATTCTGGCACAGGCGATGGCTCGGCGACAGGCTGAAAAAATTGAGGTCATTCAGAAGTGATTCAGCCGGGTTCGACGGACCAAAATGGGCATTCGACCAGATGGGCCTACAGGCCGATTAAACGCCATTAAGTGGTTTGCTTCTAAGCATCAGTAACGCACAATTAAACACATACTGATCATGAAAACGACACTCATTTCCGCTATTGCCCTTTTTAGCTTAGCTACTACAGTAACTTTCGCACAAGGCGTATATTCGAAACCATTTAACAACAATCGGCCTGGCCAGCCACAAGTTCAGGCTCCTCGCTTTGGCAACAACGACCAGTTTCAGGATGATCTAAAAATCGATCAACTGGATAACATGGTAGGCCTATCTTTCAAACAGGAAAAAGAGCTGCGTAAAATCGAGAACAACTATGATCGACTCATGGCTAATCCTCGACAATCCTTCGACGCCAAACGTCAACTCCAATTACGCAAACGTCAGGATATGCTTGCCGTTCTAACATCGGCCCAGCGCAATCGGTTGTTCGCCTATCAATCGCAGCCAACGAATCGATATAATAAAAATCAGCCAGTGCCTTATGGCCGTCGTGGCTAGTTTTGGGATATACCACAGATACACAAAGACCCCAGAGAGTTTTTTACATTCTCTGCGGTCTTTGTGTTTATACCATTTCATACGAATACGGGTAGTTCTAAAAAAACGGACCAAATTCGTCATTTGAAATAAAAATCAGTCTCACATACTCAGCTAACATGTGAGATTTTGGGTTTGATTCGTGAGACGACATTTTGAGACCGAATCCTATTCGGATTCTTCGTAGAAGGATAATCCTAGTCTCCATCTCAAGAATAGGGCGTTTAAAGAGATGTAGGGTAATGGTCGGGCTTACCTAGATATAACTATATTCACCACCGTATAATCAAATCAGCTTTATCGTGTTTGGCTGTTTTATCCTTTCTGTTGCAGAAGTTACCGCAAAGTTGTAGTCTTGCCAGTACAAGTGATGATATGCTCGCAAAGATAACCTACGCTTAATGATAATATGCTGATTACTAATTAATTAATATTAAGCGTTTTTGCGTACAATAGTATGTTGGGTGTTGCCAAAAGCTGAAAAACAACGTAGTAAGTCAGCTCCGGTTGACAGCAGAAAGGTAGTGACAAGGCAACTTTAGGCTCGTTGGGCGGCTCTGTGTGACAGAGGGAGCGTACCGATTAGGCCGGATTTAATTGGTCGGACAGGCTTCGGTTGACAATTGAACATCTCAACAGACTGACTTTGCTTTGTTAGGCGGCTTCCGGCTGACAAAGGGAACGTTACCAAACTCAAATTTTGACAGTAATATATGACCTTCGACATTGACAATCTAGTATCAAAATACAAGGATAAAGACTTCATTGATATTGTAGTTGAGTTAACTAAAGAAGTTCAACACCTTGATAATCTGTGGAAGAATCATCACAAACATAAGGAAGTATCAGCTTACGAGCTTGAGCGATACAGAAAGTACGCGGGTGATTTTTTATATTTCATGAATACCGGCGGAACGCCAGCTGGGATTGGCCTGAATGGATTAAGGCATTTTTTACCCGTCATTAACAACCTTGTTGAAAAGAAGCAGTTTAAGCCGGACGTTTTAGACCGGTTTCAGTAGAATTAACGGCATGTCATTGTTCTTTCTCAGCTTTAACGGGCAGCGTTTCGTGTGACAGGAAGCACGTCCCGAGGGAAAGCGAGCAGCCCAACCAAATGAGGATGTAAAGGTTGAAAGTCTTGTTGTTCAGGCACGTAGCGTTATCATCCATCAGCCCTCATGGTCGTTGGGTGAACAGCCAAAAAGTGTTCGTTTGGCGGGTTCCGGGCGACAGTGGAGCCGCCCCGACAGACAAGCTTTGGGTTCATTGGTGGGTTTCGGTCGACACGAGAAACGTCTCGTTATGGAAATTATGATTGTTAGGCATCTTTCGTGCGACACAGGAAACGCCCCGCTTAGGTAAGTTTTATGAACCGTATCGTACTCTTTCTATTACTGCTAACAGCTTGCGAATCAACAAAAAAAGAAGCTGACACTGTACCAACACGGTTAGCCTTACTTCGGTATAAACCTATTCCCTTTGAACCAACTCAAGCCGAATTGGCATTGGCGCATCGGCTAATTCTGAAACGGTTAGCCATTTACAATGCCGAACAAGCGGCTAAAAATGCGGATAGCTATTTTGAGCCAGATAGTCTTCAGTATCATTACGATTTACTCAATTTTGAGCAGTACTATAAGCAGTGTACACCGGAGTTGAACAGTAAGGGCGAGAAGATTCTGTTTTTTTACTGTATGTGTGAAGTGGACAACTATCAGACCCCAAAGTATGATTGGCGCAAACATCCGATCCGGGTTCATGATGGGGGGAGTTGTTTTTTTGCCATCTCTGTTAATCTGACGAGGGAGGTTGTGTTTAATTTTGGGGTTAACGGAGAAGCATAGTTTTCGCTCCGCGTTGGGCAGGCTTACCGTCGACAGGCAGCACGTCCCAGATGGAAGGCGGGCAGCCCAACCAAATGAGGGTGTAAAGGTTGGGAGTCTTATTGTTCAAGGACGTAGTACTATCATCCATCAACCCTCATGGTCGTTGGGTGAACAGCCAAAAAGTAGGGCTCGTTTGTGGGCTTGCGGTCGACAGTCAG
>NZ_BAAHBI010000053.1:0-4326 GCF_054776755.1 Spirosoma litoris
ATTGGTTCATGGTACACGAAGTTAAAAAAGTTTCGTGTCCGGATTTTTAGGACCATATCAGACGGCATTTATTCAGGCGCTTTAGGCTCTATAAAATAAGCTCGCCGACTGCTCTTTAGGTTTGGAAATTAATAAGAAACCAAGTTTTAGTAGTTTACCATTTTTCAAATTGAGCAGTCTATAAAACCAGGCCGGCACTATCTCCGTTTTAGGTCCATATTCTATTCCAATTGTCCTGATAGAGGCAGTATATAAGTCAAAAAGAGAAAATCAGAAATACCACCGCATGGGCAGCCCTGCTGAAAAGCCTGAAAGTAGTATCTTTAAACGTTCCTGACCAAATTCAAGTTGACATTGATAATGAGTTTATCTCCAAGGTATTTGTCAAGTGAACTTATGTGGCAAATCTAGCTTTTTCAAGACCGAGTAAGCCGATGATATTCCGTTCTGTAAGTCGTTCAAAGACTGTTTTGAGCTGATTATTGCTCTATAGTTTCTGTCACTGAAGTATGCTCGAGATAAGATCGAAGCTTAGCGAAATGGATATAAAACATTTTAGACCCACAGTTTACTGGACGGATTGGCACTAGATGAGAAGGGCAGTAAAAGAGAATAGATGAACGTTCAATCGTTAAGCGGTTGAATAATTGGAGGCACCTCACATCAGTAGGCTTTATACCTCTGAATAAATAACCAAAAGAATTATTCATCAATTGCATTATCTCAATTTTACGATAGACGTTAACTAATTACTATGATAAATGTTAAAGATGCACAATTTGGTGCTTTTGGCGATGGCGGTCATGACGATACAGCAGCAATACAAAAAGCAATAAATTTTGCTAAAACCCTTTCCTATCCAACAGGTGGCGGAACTTTTAGAGTTAATGTATTCTTTCCTGCAGGTTTTTATTACATTACCTCTCCAATAAATATAACGAACGCCGATGGCATTTGGCTAACAGGCGATGGTGGTCGATATTTGAACACGAATATTATTGGTGTTACAGGTGGGGTTATCTTCGACTTTAGTGGATCATCATTAGCTGGATGCGAAAATTTCACTTTCATATCAAATCCTGGAAATGGTTCGAGTCGCTCCACTATAGGAACTTTATTTGCTCTAACTTCTAATGGTGGCCTTAATTGTGGCATACGTAATTGCTACTTTCAAATGCAAGATTTTCCTACCGCTAACAGCGGTTTTGGTACAATTGGCATCTTATGTGTTCGAGCAGACGAATTTTTTGTACATGAATGTTTAGTACGAGCAAATACTCCGATTGTAATGAGTAATACGACTTCGCTTGTTGGAATAGGTGTTACCAATACCGTTTCAAGTGGCTTTCAGGCTCTTACTCAAGGAAACGGCTCCATGGGATTTATAGATATTCAGGCAACGTCTTTGCAGAACTATGAAAAGCGGCAACCAGCTTTAGTATTAAATGGGGTTAACACGCTAAACTTTCATGGATATTTAAGTCGACTTACAGCCAATAGCGGTTCTGTTGAAACAGCCATATTATGCAACCAGTATACGACTAACCTGCGTATACACGCTAATATTGAATCATTCTCGCAGATTTTAAAGGCAACTAATGGTGGGTTTGAAGGGAATGAATTCAACATCGTCTTAGCCAATGAGACCGCTCCTACGACTTCATTAATCGACGTAACAGGGTGTATAGTACGAGGACTCAAACTTCGTGTTTCTTTGCCCATTATTGCAGAGCGCCCTAATCGCTATGTCATTTACTATGCTCCGGATACTAATCCAAACCAACCTTCGTCTGGTTCAATTATTGATAGTGAAATTACCTGCTATGATATTATCTCTAACCAGTATATCATATCACCCAACCTGCTTAAACAGGCAACAAACGTATTATTTAACACTTCGCAACCTTTTGAGAAAAAGGGAGGCCGTCTTCGGCAATTATCAAACAATAAAGTAAGTGCAGGAACAATTGGGTCTATTGCAACAGCTACAATATTTAGTTTTTTACAAGCAGATAACACAGCTTCTACTAATGCCCGTGGTGGTTACTACCGTATTTGGGTTGATGGAACTCTTCAAGCTGGAAGTTACGGATCTGCCTATAGCGCAGTGCTTTCTTTTCAAGCCCAAATAATCATTAATCAAAATTATATTGGCACAATGGATCTGCCTTCCTCGACAGTAATTATCTTAGATAAGAGCGCAACAAATCCAACATTTATTGACATTACTGGCCTGGTGGTTAATGTCGCTTTTTTGAACCGGATTGGAACCGTTACTATTACTCCAAAAGCCTCAGGAAGTTCAACATCAGAGGCCATTGTTTATAATGGCGTTGCGGAAATTCAAAGCGATTTCCTCATTAATGATCCAATTCCGTTGTAGAAGACGGGAGTTTATGCCAGAATCCAGGGTGCATACTTATTCGACGTTTTATAGAATTGGGAAATAAATTTTGCTTCCGTCCCATTTTGTAGCCTATGTATTTTGCTACCATTCGTACCAACTGAGCTGGGATGAGCCTTTTATAGCCATTTTGGCTTAAATAGCGCCATTCTTGCAAAACATATTTGAATCCTTCTGACTCTGCTTTTGAAAATTCGCTTAATACCGCGCTTTGTTCTTCATGAAACACCCCAATGTCAAAATATCGCTTAAACTCTTCAAGCAGCGAATAATCATGGGAATGAAACACTTGAGCCTCAGCACAATAAGCCACAGCTTTACCCTGAAGAATAAATCGGGCAGCTACAGATACGTCTTCACCCAAAATCGTTTCAGACGGGAATCCGCCAACAGATTCTAAATTAGCCTTGCGGTATGCAGCAAATGAGTTGGAACAGGAGCACGTCTTAATTCCCATTGTTGGAATTAAGTCTTTCGTTTTGATAACACTATAATCAGGATAATTTATTAAACGGGCGAATCGGCCAAAAACACCTGTCTCAGGATAAGGTAATTGCCGTCCATAGGCTAAAGCAATATCTTCCCGAGAGCAAAGCATTACCATTAACTTCTCCAAAGTGTCGGGTGACGCTGGTAGCGCATCTTGCGTCATAAAGACTACTATATCAGATTTCGCCAGTTTGAGTCCTAGATTTCTAGTAGTACCATGATTAAACGATGCTTTATCTATAGACAGTAATAATATGTCTTCAGAAGTTATTAGATCTAACGTATTGTCTGTTGACCCTGAATCAATTATGATCAGTTCATGCGGTACTGTTTGTTCCTGAAGTCTTTTTAATAAAAGAGGAAGAAAAGGGGCAGCATTATAAGTAGGAATGACAACTGACAACATTTATAATCATGTTAAAATGATAAGGCGGTTTACTCAAGATGTGCTCCAATGAACGCTAATTAATTGTCAATTTAGTGTAAGAGCTCGTCTCTATATAGCTGACCATTGACTTATTTCCCAAATTCCATCAACGTAACATCATCTATATTATTGCTCAAAGTTAATCACTAGTAGATTTCTATTATAACATTTTATCTTGTATATGTTAACTTGCCGCATTGGCACTACTATACCAGGATATTACAGCTCTTAATCCTAGAAATATATATGAAAAATAACTCTAGAATAAAAAGCCATAATGTTAATTCTGAGGAGATTACACATCTTTTTATTGAATTTAAACTTATATGCTCTTTAACTCTTTACATTTTATTGCATTTTTTCTAATTATTACAACTACATACTATTTACTTCCACACCGATATAGATGGGTTTTACTATTAGTTGGCAGTTGTTATTTTTACATGGCATTTGTACCCATCTATATTCTAATTTTAGGGTTTACTATCATTATCGATTATTTTGCCGGTATATTAATTGAACAGTCAGTTGGCAAAAAACGTCACGGTTATCTACTTATAATTCTATTGGTCAATATTGGTACTCTAGACAAGGGTGATAAGAAACTTCAGGCACAACTAGTTGATCTAAATCCGCGTGCAAAAGAATATTTCTCTTTTTCATCAATCGATTACATATAGTTTTACACACAAAATGTACAGCGCTGTTTATCTAGCGCTTTCTATAAAGTTATTAATGCTGATCGATTAGATCCTATTTATAATCGATCAGCATTCTATATTCAAGTGTCCTGAACCCCTGAAGGTGAGCCAGTAAAAAGTAGAGTAAAAAAACTAAATTTCACTAGTAATTGGAAAGGGAAATGAAAGCAGGACGATTCTCCGAATCACAGATCGTAGCGATTCTTAAACAGCAAGACAGCGGCCAGACTATCGCTCAAATTACTCGCGAACACGGTATCAGCGAAGCTACCTTTTACAATTGGCGAGCTAAATATGGTGGTATG
>NZ_BAAHBI010000054.1:0-15020 GCF_054776755.1 Spirosoma litoris
ATTGGTTCATGGTACACGAAGTTAAAAAAGTTTCGTGTCCGGATTTTTAGGACCATATCAGGCAGTAGGAGTCTGTAGCTGACGGAGAAGAGATTGCGACAATAAACACTTTTGGGATTGATGTAATCAACTTCGAGTAGGAGTCTGTAGCTGACGGAGAAGAGATTGCGACACAGAGTAACTCGGCAAATTGTGTAAGGATCTGCACCGTAGGAGTCTGTAGCTGACGGAGAAGAGATTGCGACAGATCGTCTTGCGGGATTCGATGATTGGTACGCGTAGGAGTCTGTAGCTGACGGAGAAGAGATTGCGACAAAAAATACTGAATAGTTATTATAGACCCGAAAATAGTAGGAGTCTGTAACTGACGGAGAAGAGATTGCGACATCCTTCGGGCGATCTATGAATTGAGATAACGTCGTAGTAGGGGCCTGTAGCTGACGGAGAAGAGATTGCGACCGCGAGCCCAATTAGGGCAATTGCTAAATTCTGAGCGTAGGGGTCTGTAGCTGACGGAGAAGAGATTGCAAAAAATGGCTGTGGAATCAATGATTCTGCGATTAACCTACTAGATAATCAATTAAGCTGGTCTGTGTGAATAAAGCAAAAGAACAAACATGTAATAAACGCTTTGAACAGTAAGAGTAGAATAGAACTGCCAACACTGTCAAATACGTTGGGCCAGACCATTAACCAGATGGGAATAATCCCAAAACCACACCGCTACTTCTATGAATTACACTCTTCAACGAGTTCGTTGGCTGGCTCAACAATTTGGCCAATTAACAACACCCGATGGACTCAGCCAACTCCTTGGCGTTCAGAAACATTTACTACAACTACTGGCAGTACAGCCTCATTACAATACCTTCAGGGTACCCAAGAAAAACGGAACTTTTCGACTCATTGAAGATCCTGAGCCTCATTTAAAACAAATTCAGAAACGGCTGAATACCTACCTTCAGGCGGTATATTACCTGCGCCGAACTCCGGCAGCGTATGGTTTCCAGATTGCCGTTGAAGGTGATAATGATACCCGAAATATCCTGACTAACGCCCGTAAGCATCTCTATACTGGCTGGATGCTCAATGCTGATTTTCAGGATTTCTTTCATCAAATAACTTATGATTGGGTATATAGGCTATTTAGCCATGAGCTATTTACATTCGGGGAAGAACTGGCGGAATTGCTTACTCGCCTGACTACCTACCATGAGCGCCTGGCTATGGGTGCCCCTACTTCGCCAGTGCTCTCTAACTTGGCAGCCATTCCATTTGACGATACCGTAGCCAAAATGGCCCAGTCGCGAACGTGGATATATACCCGCTTCGCTGATGATTTAACATTCTCTTCTGACACCCCTTTTGGCCCAGATGATATGCAAGAACTCCGCCGGTTAGCCGCTACAATGGGCCTGGTATTCAACGAATCTAAGTTTTCGATTTTATCGCCTTCAGTCAATAAAAAAGTAACCGGGCTTATACTCAATAACGGCCAAATTGAGTTGCCTATATCATTTGTAGATGAAACGCTGATGGAAATTGGAAAACTGAGGCATATTATGGAAATCCATTATCGTAGTGGTCGACCCGCTACCGACTGGCTGGAAAAATATCAACAGCAAATCGAGGGGCAGATGACTTTTGCCCGTTTCGTACTAGCCGACACCGATAGCCAACTACAGGATTTGCAGCAGGCTTATCAAAACGCCCTACAATTAATAGATACCTGCGAACCGGTTAGTTGGATCAACTCGGCTTATCTTGAATCTGCCAACCATAGCCTTTACTAACTCCTTTCCCAAACGATATATAATCGGGTAGATACAAGTTGCTGGTATACATCACTCGGAAAGAACGCAGTTGCATTTGCCCTGTCTGACTCCGCAGTCTTCTCAAACCTGTCTCTTCAATATCATTTACCGTTACCTGTAACTGTCCCGTTGGTAGTCGGCAACCCATTTCGCTACAAAATTTAAGAAGCTGTGCCGTTAAAATACGCTCGAGCATTGCCCTGCGTTCATCGGGTCCGGTCAACTCATTATACAGCTTTTCAAGATCAAGTACAGACCCATCCCGATTGAGGATGGTATTTAGTCCCAGCCAATTGTGAAGAATATAGGTTTGGCTCGTTGGGGTTAGCTCGAGTCGGGTACGCTGCTCCTTACGTTCGACCTGCCAGAACGCTTCAGGTAGGTTATCAAGCTGTTCCGTCAAAAATGTATTGAGCGCATCAAATCCCTCCTGAATGCCAAAAAGGGTCGCTTTTCCTCGATTGACTCTGTACTGAATACGCGGGTAGCGATAAATTACGCCATTAGGTTTCTCCGTATGATTATGAAAGAGATCATCCTGCCATCCAATCTGCTGGTTCAGAAAACTTCGAAACCGTCCGATCTCACCAGAACGGAGCAGTACGTTTGGGAACGTAACAAGTAGGGTTTTGAGCACCATAATTTACTTCGCTGTGCTTGAGGCAATTGACGAGGGTGAAGATTGTGCAGCCACTTTTATAAAATGGATTTGGGGATACCTGAAGTAAGCCACATCTATTTAGCTGCGTCTGGAAATCAAATAGCGTAGGTTTAAGAAGTCTACACTATGACGAAAGACGGTCCTTAATGATAGGAATTGTTGAACCAAGCTTGCCTTCATTGGTTTGCCAACCAAAACAAAAGCGGAGTCGAGTGGCATAATATAAGAAAATGTGTAGATAGATCTTTACGAGGAACAATAAACGAATAAATTACTGAAAAATAAACCTCACAACCCTCTCCACGGTGTGAAGGATATAAACTTATATAACCATTTCTATATGCTCATTTGGAGCATAACTACACGGGTAAAGATTCCAGAATCTTACTTATTAAACCAGTACACCCTGTGTCGGGTAGCCATCGTATCTGTATATTGCCAGTCTGATTTCAGAGTAATTTGACCCATTCCAAGTAAAATGTACCCGATCAGCGGGTTACTTTCCGGCCTAAAGCGCAGCGTTTCAGATGAATCAAAAACTTTCCCTTTCCAAACTCGAACAACTCCTGCTGAAGGCCTGCGATATTCTGCGGGGTAACATGGATGCGTCGGAGTTTAAAGAACATATTTTCGGGGTGCTTTTCCTGAAGCGGCTTAGTGATAAATTTCACGCTGACCGTATCCGGCTGGAGCAGGAATACAAAACTAAGGGATTGCCGGACGACCTGATCCAAATCCAGTTGGAGACTCCATCCAAATACGATTTCTACGTCCCCGAACGATCACGCTGGGAAAACATCCGGCACTTGAAAAAGGACGTGGGCTCATCGCTGAATAAAGCGCTGGCCGAACTGGAAGAAGCCAACCCCAACACGCTTCAGGATGTGCTGAAAAGCATCAACTACAACAAGAAGGTCGGGCAGAAAGCCCTGGAAGATGCTAAACTAGTGGAGTTCATCGAGCATTTCGAGACCATTCCGCTCCGGGACGAGGATTTCGAATTCCCGGATCTGATGGGGGCTGCTTATGAATACCTCATCAAGTACTTTGCTGATAGTGCGGGTAAAAAAGGAGGTGAATTCTACACCCCTGCCGAAGTAGTAAACCTGCTCACCAACCTGATTGAGCCACAGGAAGGCATGGCCATCTATGACCCCACAGTGGGGTCGGGTGGTATGCTGATTCAGTCGCAGAGCTACGTAGCCCAGTCTGGCGGCAACACGCGGAACCTAGCCCTGTATGGGCAGGAAAGCAATGGTACTACCTGGTCATTGTGCCGGATGAATATGCTGTTACACGGCATCTATACGGCTGACATACGTAATGAAGATACAATCAAGTCTCCCCAACATCTGGATAATAACGGAGAACTGAAACGCTTTGATCGGGTTATCGCTAATCCACCGTTTTCGCAGAACTACAGCACCAACGGTATGGAGCATAAAGACCGTTTTCAGGTATTCATGCCGGAATCGGGGAAGAAGGGCGACTTCATGTTTGTGCAGCACATGATTAGCGTACTGAAGTCGAACGGGAAGATGGCGGTGATTATGCCGCACGGGGTGCTGTTTCGTGGGGGAGCCGAGAAGATAGCCCGCGAATGGATGCTTAATAACGGCCTGCTGGAAGCCGTTATAGGCTTGCCTGCGGGCTTATTCTATGGAACGGGTATTCCGGCCAGCGTGCTGGTGATTAATAAGCAGGATGCAGCCAAACGCAAAGAGGTACTGTTCATAAACGCTGATCGCGAATACAAGGAAGGCAAGAACCAGAATAAGCTGCGCTCAGAGGATATTGAAAAGATTTCTAATGTGTACCGCAACCAGATCGAAGTACCAAAATATTCTCGGCTGGTGCCGCTCAGCGAACTGGCCTCTGAAGACTATAATCTCAACATTCGTAGGTACGTTGACAATGCTCCAGCTCCCGAACCGCAGGACGTAAAAGCGCACCTCAACGGGGGTATTCCCCTATCGGAAGTCGATGCGCTACAGCCGTTTTTCAGCACCTACGCCGGTTGCCGGGAGATGCTATTTAGAGATTACAAACCCGGTTATCTGCAATTCACCGAACGGGTTGCCGCCAAGGAGCAGATCAAAGACCTGATCGAAACCAGCCCCGGTGTGCAGCAAACCCATGCGGATTATCACCAAGCGTTGCAATCCTGGTGGAAGCAGCATCTACCAGCTATTAAATCCATCAACAGCCAACGTGCGGTGTTTGAACTGTACCGGAAACTACTGCCTGACATCACTGACACCTTGCGGCCCTTTGGTATGCTGGATTCCTTCAAGATCCGGGGAGCGTTTGCCGCATTTTGGAACAACGAAACTATCCTGAGCGACCTGAAATCTGTAGCGGCCAGCGGTTGGGGTGCCGCCCTGATCCCCGATGAAGAAATCCTGCGCTCACAGTTTGGTGACCTGCTCGACAAAAACGAACAGAATCAGGCTCGTATGGCAGAGTTGCAAGCCTTGTTTGAAGAAGCGGAAGGTGAAGACTATGATCCCGACGAAAGCGAAAGCGGCATCCTTTCCAAAGAAGCCCTAAAACAACTGAAAGCAGAGACCAAAACCAGCAAACGGGCCAAACAAAGTACAAGCTTGTTTGACTCTGATACCGACGATGTGCTGGTGATGCCCCCCGCCGACCGAATAGCACGCCATGATAAGCTTGTGAAGGAATTGAAAGACCTCAAGTTTGAAACCAAAGCAATGGAGAAGCGTACAGAAGATTTGGTTGATGCAGCCCGGCTAAGCATTACCCCCGCCCAGGCCGAGCAACTCATTCTGGCCCGCTGGGAACGCACCCTGTACAGCACCATCGACGGGTATTTGAAGCAATATCGCCAAAGTTTTGTAGCCGCCATTGAAAACCTGTACGGTAAATACAGCATCACGCTGAAAAGTTTACTGGCCGAACGGGAAGCCGAAAATCAAGTGTTGAACCAGTTTTTGATAGAGTTGGGATATGAGTAATCAATACAAAATTGGGGATATCGCAAAAGTTAAAGGGGGGAAGCGTTTACCCAAAGGCCATGATTTTGTAGAGCAATCAAGCATACCATACTTACGTGTGGTAGACATGATTAATGGCCGTATTGATGATTCAGACATTAAATACGTATCTCTACAGACTGAGAAGTTAATATCCAATTACAAAATAACGGATCAGGATATTTACGTAACCATTGCTGGCACGATCGGTAATTTTGGTATAATTCCTTCAAAATTCAATAATGCTCAGTTAACTGAAAATGCAGCAAAGCTTTGCGAAATAGATTTGTCGCAATTCAATCTTGACTATTTAATTCAAAAGTTTTCGTCGGAAGAAATCCAGGGACAAGTTTGGAAATTTATTGGTATAGGTGGAGGTGTTCCAAAATTGGCATTACACCGAATTCAAAAAATTGAATTCACAGCTCCCCCCCTTCCAACCCAGCGCAAAATAGCCCACATCCTCTCAACGATTGATGGCCAGATTGAAAAGACCGAGGCCATTATTACCAAGTATCAGGCCGTCAAGCAGGGCATGTTGCAGGATTTATTTACTCGGGGTATTGATGTCCGCACCGGCCAGCTACGCCCCCGTTACGAAGACGCACCGGAGTTGTATCAGGAGTCTGCGCTGGGGATGATTCCCAAGGAGTGGGAAGTTTCAACAATTGGAAAAGCTTGCCTAATTCAAAACCAATTCAGAAAACCCATTTCCTCTGAAATCCGTGAAACCATGCTTGGAAAATATCCCTATTACGGTCCAACTGGAATTCAGGATTACATTGATGAGTTTCGCGTAAAAGGTCGATATGTTCTGATTGGTGAGGATGGTGATCATTTTTTAAAGTGGTCAAAGCAAGAGATGACGCTTTTGGTGGACGGCGAGTTCAATGTAAATAATCACGCTCACATATTAGAGGGGACAGAAGCATGCCTTACAGAGTGGATTCACACATTCTTCGCACACAGGGACATAACTTTTTATTTGACGCGGCAGGGTGCTGGACGGTATAAGCTTAATAAGGCAGCGTTAAAGAGCATTGTATTCCCCTTGCCCAGTGTAACGGAGCAGAGAATGCTGATTGAACGGCTTACGTCAATTAATAGCCGTCTAAAACTGGACAGAGAAGTCCTCTCCAAGCTTCAAGTGCTCAAACAAGGTATGATGCAGGATTTACTGAGCGGGAAGGTGGAAGTGACAGTGTAAGGCTGAGCTTATTCGGGCGATTTTTGAATTTGTACCAGAAAGTTGCCAATGTTGTCTTTGTAGAATAAATCCCAGTATTCGGAGCTGTTAATTTCCCTCCATCGTTGTAAATATCTTCTGGAATCCGCAAATTCTTTTTTCTGAATAGGTGTAGCGTTGCGGGGTAACGTCTTGGGCATTTCCCCCATATAGGCATCCTGTGATTTCTCGTCCAGAACAAGATCATTGACTGTCAGATAAATATAAGCTTCTTTTTCATGAAAATTGACAATTTCCCTTTCGCCCCGTTCTGCCCAGTCAAATATATAAACCCCTTCCGGGCGAGGATTGTATTTTGATGGTTTGTTATTTTCATCGGTTGGAACTACACATGCCAATAAGTTTCCAATTCGCAAATTAGGATGTGACTTATGTAGTAATAAGCGCCCCCTAGATGGAGCGGTTGATCTGACTACTTTAAACGATTCCCCCACCGGAGAAGTCCAATTGGTGAGCGGTATAAAGTCACTGTCAGCAGCTGTAACAACCTTATTTATAGCAAGGTTTATTTCCCCAGTCGCCGTTATTACAGCTTTTTGCTTTGGCTGAAGAACAACGCCTGTATTGTGCCAGCATATGGTAGAAGGTAGGGACAAAATGGCCACTTCTGTATTGCCATGCTGGCCCTGTCCTCTTACAACGATGGTGCCACTTTTGTTGATTTCTACCTGTAACTCCCCTGGCCATAAATATTTCATGGATAGGACAACAATGATAGCAATTCCTGTCAGTAAAAAAACGGCCCTTAACGTATTCCCCCAGTTACCATAAATACTTCTTAAATCTCCAATGAAGGTATTCCCTTTATTCGCTTGATCGTCTTTAGCTTCCATTAATGAGTCAGGATAGAAAGAGGAATGTTTTTTATCAAAAATCCCTGATTATCGCCATCGGCACAAGGGGAAAAATCCCGTTTCTGGGGTGCCTTGAACAAGAATATACGTGAATGCAAAAACGGGATTTTTCCCCTCGCATTCGATGCTTATCTGCCAGACATTTGCTACTACATAGACTTCAATACTTTCTCTATCCTTTAAACGATTCCTGTTATGTCAATCGACAGTTTAACTCAAATTGTGTCGATTCTGCTAGCGATCAGCCTTGCCAGCGAACGATTTGTTACCGCCATTAAAACACTCTTTCCCGAATTTTTTGAGGATGAGAAAAAAACACCTGCTCAGGAAGTAGACCTGGTAGCCGATAAGTGGCGCCGATTCGCTGTGCAATTGATTGCTTTTCTAGCATCTTGGTTCGTTGCGGGTTTTTTAACGACTGAAAAGTTTATGTTAGGCAGTGTTTCTTTTGCCGATGGGGCGGTGTTGATGCCTTCGTTTATCGTTGGACTTCTGGCCAGTGGTGGATCATCATTCTGGAACAATATATTAGGCTACACCAAAGCTGCCAAGGACATTCAGATTCAGCAGCGGGCACAAAAAGGCTTAGAATATCATACAATGGCAAAGGATGCGGGTGTAGTAGCAACTGATGGTGGGATGGTAGCGAACAGACCTAACCGGGACGAACTGCTGAAGAAATTAGATCTAATTACACCGCCACTCCTCAACTAGTCTACAATGAACGTCACCCCAATTTCTATTTCGCCAACTGATGGGCCAGTTTCGGTTCGAATTTCGATTCCGAATAACCCTCAAACCGTAGCCGGTAAAGTATTCCAGTACAGTGCCGCGAAAGTAATGGAGCAAACAGTAGGCATTTTCGACTTCGAGCATACAGACCTGTTATTAGGTATGCCATCGACAATCACCGGGAAATTTTTTGCCGTAAGCGGCCTGGTTCTTTTTTTAGGAGACAGTACCCCTTCTTTTTATCAGGTCGTGGTAGAAGTGCTGCAAAACGGGCAAAGCATTTTTAAGGAAGTGCCTAAAACGGGAGGGGCTGGTACGCTTAAGGATGCTGATATTCCATTTATATACGGCTTTACTATACAATAAAAATGACCCCTATTAAATCCTACTTTCTTTATCTGATCCTGATGAGTTTGCCCATACAAATGTGGGCGCAGGGGTCAGAGTCGGCGGTTGCTAATCTGGTCAATGGGGTATCCTACGGGGTTCCCTCTTCGCCAGCTTTTGAACTACTCCCAGGAAAAACCTCAGAAGTCGTAAACTTGGTAACTCCGCACGACATAGCTAGTAACGTTAACAACCTGTTCGACGGCACAAAAATACGGACTGGCGCTGCTTTCGATGCTCGACCGTTCGCTTGGGCAGTAGGCTCAATCACCCAATACCAGGAAAATAAAGCTTTACAATTTCTATATCGAAGCCTCCTCTCCATTGGAACAGCCCCAGATGATGTCGTTAAAGGAGATGTTTTTCTTAGTACGGGTTTACGTATTCCTATATTCGACAATGGAGACCCGCGTGCCAAGAAGGATTTTTTGCGTGATCTAAGCACTGAAGCCCAGAAGATTGTAATAGCTCCGGACCTAGAGTTATCGGACGAGGAGAATATAAATCGGAGTGAAGCTGTGGCAAAGGCAAAAAAACTCCTTGACCCTATTCGTGATAAATTCTACAAGGAAAACTGGAACCGGGGTAAACTCGATGCTGGCTTTGCCTATATGGTGAGAGCACGTAGTGGGTCTTTACAAACTGATAGTCTGAGTGGCGACCGCCTGGGGCTATGGGTAGCATGGGGGATTCGACTGCGCCATTTTGGACAATTGACCGTTAGCGGCAAACTTACCAATTCGCTTCAGGCCACAAAGGCTGAATCCGAAACAGGTCGCAACGTACTGGGTGCAAGGGCACGGTTCTTTTTTCCTGGAAAACTGGCCGATAGGCTAGCCGCTTCAGCTGAATTTGCGGGTATTTGGGCCAACTACAAAGAGAGCAGTATGAATGAATCGTGGCGGCATTTTGCAGTTCTGGTTGAGTACCACCTGCCTAAACTGAAAGGTTGGCTGGGCGTTGGTTATGGGGGGGATACTGCCCATCGTACAAATTCTGACAGTAAATTCTCAATCAACTATGCTATTTACACCAATCAATTAATCAAAAAGTAGATGCTTGTATTCGCGACCGGTTCATAAAGAATTAACTTGCGGTTACCTATTCCTCAACCGCATGTCTGAGTATCTCCACACTGAAAAGCCATTCCTGACCCAATTGCATGACCTAGGCTGGACTGTGACCAACCAGCCCGCAGGCATTCCGGTCAATCCAACTAAAAGCGATCGAAGCAGTTTTAAAGAGGTGTCGCTAAAGGAGGTTTTCAAGCAGTCGCTTTACGCGATTAATACTACTGACAGGGGGCAATCCTGGCTGACAGATGCACAATTGGAAGCCATTTATGATGAAGTAACCACCCATACCCGCAAACCCCTGATTGAAGCGAATAAGGCCGTTTGGGAGATGCTGCTGGGCAAACATAAAATCATCGTTGACCAAAACCACCTGACCGGTGAGCAGTCTGTACCCATCAAACTGATTGATTTTGCCAATTCCGAACGGAACAGTTTTAAGGCCATTAACCAGTTTCGTATAGACACTCCCGGCATGGGTAAAGGGTTCATTATCCCCGATATTGTGCTGTTCGTGAATGGCCTACCCCTGGTGGTCGTGGAATGTAAAATCCAGAACGAATTTACCGCCAACCCACTCGATGAAGCCGTCAAGCAGTTGCAACGCTACAGCAACCAGCGCGAAAACACCCAGCGCGACGGACTCAAAGAAGGGGAAGAAAGCCTGTTCTGGTTTAACCAGTTTACCATTGCCACTTACGGAGAGAAAGCCTATTATGGGACCATTTCATCCAGCCGAAACCATTACTACGAGTGGAAAGACATCTACCCTGAGCGGTATAAAACCTTTACCCCACCACTGGGACGGGTACGCTCGCAGGAAACACTGATCCAGGGTATGCTTCCCCCTACCACCCTGCTTGATATTGTGCAGCACTTCACCCTGTTCAAACCGGCTGGAGAAGGTAAGGAAAGTAAGGTGGTGGGACGCTATCAGCAGTTTCGGGCAGTGGGTAAAACTATCCGTCGGCTACTAGACGGACAAACACCGTTTGAGCGCTCGGGGGTAATCTGGCATACGCAGGGCAGCGGCAAAAGCCTGACGATGGTGATGCTGGTTCGTAAGCTACGTTCTACGCCAGCCCTTCAGGACTATAAAGTGCTCCTGGTCAACGACCGGATTGATCTGGAAGACCAGTTAGGCGAAACCGCCACCCTGACCGGCGAAAAGATTGACTTTGTGGAAACCACCACCCAGCTTAAAGCCAAGCTGGCCACGCCCAGCTCCAACGTGGTAATGGTAATGATTCATAAGTTTCAGGAGCGCACCCGCACCGATCATTCTCTGGTTGGGCAGGCACTTCGCATGGCAGCTGAACCCTTACCCATCTACACCCAATTTGGGGAGGTAAACCGCTCAGAAAAGATCCTGATTCTGATTGATGAAGCGCACCGCTCACAGGGCAGCGATATGGGGAACAACATCTTTGAAGCTTTTCCCAACTCAACCAAGATTGCCTTTACGGGTACGCCCCTGATCACTGATCGGCATAAGAAGAAGACCTACGAGCGCTTTGGCTCCTACATCGACCAGTATAAACTAACCGATGCCGTACGGGATGGGGCTACGCTACAGATTCTTTACGAAGGCAAAACATCCGATGATGCCATACGCAACAAAAGCCAGTTCGAAGCAAAATTTGAAGACTTGGTCAGCGAGCATACCCCCGAAGAAATTGAACGTATCAAAAAGAAATACGGCACTTACGGTGATATTCTGGAAGCGGAAAAGCGGATTGAAGCCATCGCGACCGACTTGGTTGATCATTACATCGACAACATCCTGGTCAATGGTTTTAAGGCGCAGGTAGTAGCCAGTAGCGTGCTGGCGGCTGTCCGCTACAAACGGGCCATTGAAGAAGCCATTAAAAACCGGTTGGCAACCGAAATGATCAAAGCCAAGCCAAATGCTGACCTGATCGAAAAAATTGCGTTTCTGAAGGTGGAAACGGTTGTGTCCTCACAGGGAACCAACGAAGATGCCATCATTACCGAAGCACGTAAGTCATCGTTGGCCAACAAAGCCATCGACAACTTCAAAGAACGCTTCGACTACTCTAAGCCCCTGACAGGCATTGCCCTGCTGGTGGTGTGCGACATGCTCTTAACGGGCTTCGATGCCCCTATCGAGCAGATTATGTATCTGGACAAGAAGATGAAAGAGCATAACCTGTTGCAGGCGATTGCTCGGGTGAATCGGACCTACAAAGGAAAAACACGGGGCTATGTGGTGGATTACATTGGTAACACCAACAACCTGCGGGAAGCACTGAAGATCTATAGTGCCGATGAGGTGAACGACATTCTGGATTCGTTCCGGAACATCACCTCGGAGATCCCCATCTTGGAACAGCGTTATTTACGCCTGATTCAATTATTCAAGGAGAAAGGTATTGAACGGATTGATGCTTACGTCCAGCAGAAAATCGCCGACCCGAACATCCGGGTCATCATCCTGGAGCAGTGCATTGAACTGGCAGAAGACGTGAAGTTTCGGGCCGATTTTGAGGTGTATTTCAAGCGGTTCACCGAAAGCATGGACATAGTCTTACCTAATGCTGCTGCTAATCCTTACAAGATTCCAGCCCAACAATTTGCGCATCTGCTGTTTTCTATTCGGCAACGGTATAAAGATGCAACCATTAACCTGGAAGACGTTGGAGAAAAAATCAAACAGCTCATCAATGCGCATTTAATCAATCTGGGTATTGACCCCAAGATTCCCCCCATTGAACTGTTCTCCGACCAATTCGAGGAGCAAATTAGCAAGAACACCAGCCCCAAATCGGTAGCGTCCGAAATGGAACACGCTATTCGCAAGCACATCAAGGTAAGTTTTGAGGATGACCCTTCCCTGTACAAAAAGCTCTATGAAAAGCTAGAAGCCATCCTGCAACAGCATCAACAGGACTGGGAAAAACTAGTACAGGACTTGAAGGCACTCCGGGATGAAACCATGGCTGGACGCAAGCAAACAGAAGAGGGTGTGTCAGCCGTTGAAGCACCGTTCTTTGATTTAATGATCGACCTGGCGTTTGGGGCCAATACCCCTGACAAACCTACCCGCGAACACTGCAAGGAAATCATTACAGATGTTATTGACAAGCTGGAATCAACTATTGGGTTTATCGACTTTTGGAACAGGGCCTATGAAATTGACAAAATGAAGAGCGACATTAGTGACATTCTGCTCTTCAGTAAAATAAAGCCCCTGATTGATCATCGAGAGCGGATTGCCAGTGAGATAATGGCTTTAGCCAAGCGACGGCACAACCAGTTAATTGGGCAGTCTGATGCATGATATCCCCGCTTATACGATCACACGAAGTCGGCGTAAAACGCTTAGTATCTACCTAGAACGTGATGGCACAATCAGTGTGCTTGCGCCAGCGGATTTTACCGATGAGGAAATCCATAAGATCGTTACTAGTAAAAACTTTCAGTTATATAAGTACCTTGCGGAACGGGATGAACTGAACGCTACACGCAGTTTACGGGAGATCGTCAGTGGAGAAACGTTTCCATATCTAGGCCGTAATTACCGCCTACAACTGGTCGATACCCAACCAGTTCCATTATTGCTAAAGGAGGGGTACTTCTGCCTGAAACGCACAGATAAAGATAAGGCGCTGGAGATTTTCAAAGAATTCTATCGGACGAAAGGCGTGCCTCGAATTAGTAAACGGGTGCAGCAGTTTAAAGAACAGATGGGTGTTGAAACTGGTCAAGTCAAGGTGATGGATTTGCAGCACCGCTGGGCTTCGTGTTCAGTAGCCACCGGTGATTTGAACTTTCACTGGAAATGCATGATGGCCCCCCTTTCGATATTGGACTACATTATCGTTCATGAAATGGCCCACCTGAAATATGATAATCATTCCGACGCTTTCTGGAATGAAGTAGACAAGGTAATGCCTGACCACCGTGAGCGGAAAACCTGGTTACGGTTTAATGGGGCTGGTATGGATTTATAAGCAAGACATCACATCCACCGATAAATTTTGACCGCGTTGCGTAAATTAATATGACTCACCCTCCTTTATAGACGGCAATGGGAAGTCGAACAAATCTGCGACGGTTAATTCAAGTGCCCTTGCTAGAGCAAAGACTGTGCTAATGGTGGTATTAATTTCTCCCCGTTCAATGCGTCCAATTTGGCGCGTATCAATATGGCACTGGTAAGCCAGCTCTTCTTGCGAAAAACCTTTATCTAATCGCTTCTGTCGGATATTAATTCCAAACAGTTTGATGGCTTCTTTGTCCCGTATGCCTATCACAGGGCAAAGAATCATAATTTCATAAAGAAGAATAAGGACATATATGTCCTTATTCTTCTTGCTATTATATTTGGTAGACAATGAACCGTAACGACAAACGATTCGGAGAATCAAGTATGCTGATTATTGACCGACTGTATTCCCGTTATTTTCAAAAATCACGAGGATTTATTTATCCCCTGCTAGATCTGTCCCGTCACTTGGCTTTCCAGCCTCACCAAGTCTATATCGAATGGTCGCCGATGGACATTTCCGTCCGTGACCACAAATTGATTGCTGTCTTTGCTTATGAGGATGACGAACCGGGCTGGCAGCTCTACATGAACGAGCTGTTACTTAAACATCCTTATCTGGCGGATATGTATTTGCTGGACGATGCCAAGCTGGCCTTCGTATTTGACCTCTCAGAATATGGTTCCGACATCGATCTGTTTTGGGAAGGTAAATACTCCAAGCTTTCCCCATTCTGTAAGATAATGGTGCGTAACTTTTACGGGATCGGTACACCAGAATGGGCATATATGGAGAGCTTTCTCGAGCCTGAGAAGCACTTTGTCACCTATGCAGCTCTTATTGAAGTAGAAGAAGCCGTTCTTCGCGCTACTGGCGAACTATGTGATCCGCCAAATCATATAAAGGAAACTCTGCTTACCACCGTCTCTTACATGACTCCTCTGAAACGTAAGCTACGATTATGATCCAGAGCTTATCACATTCATTTCTAATTAAAATGGAAGTTTATGTAAACGATGGAATTCCATCTAGGTTGCCCGACTCTATATTATCATCACACTTGGGTGTTGCGTTGGCTGGAATGTGAACGCTATAAATTAGTCCAGCGACACTATTAACATGAAGTTTAAAATGATGGCTTAATACTTTCATTTGCCAAATTATAACCTACTTCAATTAATTCTTTGGGTAGTTCTAAACTTGTAATGATAGGTTGTAGTTTGTGACCACAAATCTGATTGATTTGA